>JAEZDB010000071.1 GCA_023429855.1 Actinomycetes bacterium | reverse complement strand
GCGCACGATCGCGCGGTTGGCGCCCTTGAGCGGGACGCAGTCGGCGACCGTGCCGAGCGCGGCAAGCTCGCTGATGCCGTCGCGCAGCGGCGAACCAGCGTTGCCGGTCCGCTCGAGCAGCGCGTAGGCCAGCTCGGCCGCCACACCCGCGCCGCACGGTTCGATCGACGGCGCGACGCGCTCGCCGTCGTGGACCGCCGGGTGCAGGATGGTCGCGTCGGGCAGCTGGCCGTCGCCGCGGGGCAAGTGGTGGTCGGTGATGAGGACGTCGATGCCGGCGTCTTTGAGGAGCGCGGCTTCCTCGACCGCGGTGATGCCGCAGTCGACGGTGATCACGAGCTGCGGATCGAGGCGCCCGATCCGCTCGAGGCTGCGCGACGTGAGGCCATAGCCGTCGACGCCGCGTTTGGGCAGGTGCCACTTTGCTCGCGCGCCGAGCAAGTCGAGCGTGTCGAGCAGGATCGCCGACGCAGTGACGCCGTCGACGTCGTAGTCGCCGTGGACAAGGATGCGGCTGCCCGCCTGGACGTGGCGCAGCACCAGGTCGGCGGCTTCAGCGAGGCCCGGCAGCGCCGGGACGCCCTCGGCGGTGCCGGCGAGCCACCGGCGTGCGTCGGCAGGGTCGACAAGGCCGCGGCGGACGAGCGCCTGCGCCGTCACGTGGGTCACGCCCAGCGTGCGCTGCAGCCCTGCAATCGCGGCGGGGTCGACCGGAGCGACGCGCGGCGTGGCGGCGGCCACCTGCGCTTTGGGTTCGCCCTCTGGATCGCCAACGGCGGCGGAGTTCGGAGCGGACGCGGTGGCGGTGGTCACGCCTGCACCGTACGGGCCGGCGGAGACGGAAGGCGGCAGCGCGCCGCCTTCCGCAGGGGTGGCGCTCAGACTTCGGTCTCGCGCGCCGCGCCGATGGCGTAGCCCGCGGCAAGACCGATCACGGCGCCGGGGATCCCGGCGAGCGCCACGGCGACGCCGAGGTCGTCTTCACCGGGAACCGCGAAGCCGTAGAGGACGTAGCCGCCGAGCGCACCGCCGATGCCGGCGATGAGGAACGCCCCCACGATGCCGCCGACCACGCGGTCGGGCAGCCAGATCATGAAGTGCCAGATCGCCAGGCCCATCATGACCCAAGCCAGAATCGCCATCAGGAATCACCATCCTTGCGGCTCTGCCGCTGCTCCCGGCGCCGGCGCGCTTCGGCGCGGCGGACGGATGCGGGGTCGTTGGGGTCGACGGTCTCTTCGGCGCCGGTCGTGGCCGTGGCGGCCGCCTTCGCCGGGCGTCCGCGCTGCGGCTCGTCGATACCGAGGTCGCGGACCATCTCCTCGAACTCCTCCGGGGAGACCGAGTCGGGCTGGTCGCTCGACAGGCGGACCGGACCGCGCGGGCCGGACTCGGCGAGCGCGGACTTCGGGGTGTCGGCGTAGGCCGGCACCACTCCGCCGTGATCGGCGGCAACGGCCTTGGCGCGGCGCTTCCACACCGTCTCCCGCTCCTTCCAGTGCACGAGCACCGGTCCAGCGATGAAGATCGACGAGTACACACCGGACAGCGTGCCGATGATGAGTGCCAGCGCGAACTCCTTGAGCGTCTCGCCGCCGAAGAAGTACAGCGTGACGACCGGCAGCAGCGTGCAGAACGACGTGGCCAGCGAGCGCACGAGCACTTCAGACATCGACTGGTTGACGATCTGGCTGTACGTGGCCCTCGGCATTCGGGGCACGTTCTCTCGGATTCGGTCGAACACGATGATCGTGTCGTAGAGCGAGTAACCCAAGATGGTGAGCAAGGCGGCGACGGTCGCGCTGGTCACCTCCGCACCGAGCGCGGCGTAGACGCCAGCAACGATGAGGATGTCGTGGGTGATCGCGATGAGCACCGGGACCGCGTACTTCCACTCGAAGCGCAGCGCGATGTAGCCGGAGATCACGAGGAGCGACGCGATGATCGCGATGATCGCCGTGTTCGCGATCTGCTTGCCGAAGGTCGGGCCGACAGAGGTATTCGAGAAGTTGTCGCCGACGCCGAACTCCTTGTCCATGGCGGCACGCACGTTGCGCACCTCCTCAGGCTGGAGGCTCGGAATCGCCACCTGGAACGCTTCGTTGCCGAGTTCCTCGTTGGAGATCCGCTGGATCTTCGCGTCTTCGAAGCCCTGATCGGCCATGAAGGTGCGAACGTCGGCCTCGGTCACGCCAGACTTCTCGACCCCGGTCGTAATCCGCGTGCCCGACTCGAAGTCGATGCCGAGCGGCACGCCCTGCGTACCGATGAACAGCGCGCCGACCACGAGGATCAAGCCAGAGCCAGAGAAGAAAATCTTCGAGCGACCCATGAAGTCGAACCGCTTCGGCGGCTTGTTCACGGCGCCCGCGCCCAGAGCCGCCCGGCCCGTGATGAGCTTCGACCGACCGAGCACGCCGAGCACGGCCTGCGTGTAGATCACCGCCGTGAAGAACGACACCAGGGTGCCGACGCCGAGCACGAAGGCGAAGGCCTTCACGTTGGCGGTGGCGAGCGTAAACAGGATGAACGCGACGATGAACGTGACGACGTTGGCGTCGACGATCGCGGTCAGGCCGCGCTTGTAGCCGGCGCTGATCGAGGCCTGGGTACTTCTCCCCGATCTGATCTCTTCCTTAATGCGTTCGAAGATGACGATGTTCGCGTCGGCGGCGACGCCGATCGTGAGGATCAGGCCCGCGATACCCGGCAGCGTGAGCGTGATCGGGATCAGCACCACAAGCGCGTAGAAGAGCAGCGAGTAGAGGATCAAGCCGGAGATCGCCAGCACGCCGAGGACGCGGTAGAAGACCAGGAGGAACAGCGCGACCACGATGAAGCCCGCGGCACCGGCCACGAGGGCCTCGTCGAGGGCCTGCGCGCCAAGGGTGGCCGAGACCTGCGAGGTCGAGATCAGCTTGAGGTCAACCGGCAGGGCGCCGGTCTTCAGGAGGTCGGCGAGTTCACGCGCGGTGTCGAGGGTGAAGCCACCGGAGATCTGCGAGCCGTTGGCGCCGCTGATGCCGTCGGGGTTCTCCTGCGGGTTGATCTGCGGAACGGAGATCAGCTGGTTATCGAGGGCGATGGCGAAGTGCTGCGCACCCGTGCCGCCGATCGACTGCTCCTGGCCGCGCTGTGCGATGGTGCGCGTGGTCTCTTCCCAGATCTTGCGCCCCTCGTCGGTGAAGTCGAAGGACACGGCCGGCTGCCCGGCGGCACCCGGCGAATTGTCGGTGATCTGCGCCGGGTCCTTGATATCGGACCCCTGGAGGGCGACGTTGTCGCGCAGGACGTACCACTTGTCGGGGCGTCCCTGCTTCTTTGAGGCACCCGACTTCAGGTTGGTCTCGTCGGCCTGGAGGATGACCGTACCGGCCGGGACTTTGACGACCTTGTACTGCTCCCGCTGCTTTGCGGCTTCCTCAGCGTCGTCGGAGAACAGGTCGTCCTCAGTCGTGGCGCCTTCGCTGTTGATGACCTTCTTGTTCTTCTCGTCGACGAGGAAGTAGAGGCCGTCGTGGGAACGGTTCTTGAAGGTGCGCGGCGGCTGCTTGGAGGCGCGCTGGACGGCTTCGTAGAGCGAGATGCCGGAGCCGGGGCCGCCAGCGCCATCAGTGGTGGCGCCCGTGATGGAGCCGTCTTCCGGGGCCGGTTCGCCATCGGGACCGATGACGTTCGTCTCCCAGTCGTAGAAGTACAGGCGGGCCGTCTTACCCACCAGGCGCTGGGCCTGGTCGGGATCCTTGTAGCCCGGAAGGGCGATCGAGATCTGGTCCTCGCCGGACGTCTGGATCTCCGGCTCGAGCGTGCCCGTCGGGTCGACGCGCTTGCGCATGATCTCGGTCGTGCGCGTCAGCGTCTCGGGCGTGAGCACCGGCGCATTCGCAGTCGGGCTCGCCTCGTAGACGAGCTCGACGCCGCCTTGCAGGTCGAGGCCCTTGCGGACGCTGTTCGTGGCGACGATCGCGATCGACGCGATCACCAAGCCTGCCACGAACAGCAGGATGAAGAGATTCCGGCGGCGTTCGGTCACGGCGGTCGATCCTACTCAGACGGGGTGAGGACGAGCAGTGCGCCCCCGTCGTTGTCATATGCGGGGAAGCAGTCGACGACCACCCGTGCGGGTCGGTCGCCCTCCGCGGCGATGCTCGCCGGCTTTCCGAGCTGGCGGACGCCCCATTCCAAGACGGTTCCGAGGATGTCGGAGCCGTCGTCGGCCTTGAGGCCAAGCAGGCCGGTGGCGTCGCGCCCGATGGCGCGCTCATCACGCAGGCCGGTCAGCTGGAAGCTGCCGCGCCCGCACCCGAGCATGCGCCCGGACCGGTCGGTGACGAACATCGCGGCGGCAGGCGCCGGGTAGTAGTCGTCGAGGAGCTCGAAAAGCATGCCAGCGCCGCAACGTTCACAGGTGAGCCCTTTGCCGCGCAGGCCAGCCACGCGGTCGCGCTGGACCGAGCGGAAGCCGCAGTGCGGGCAGATGAACGTGATGGCGGGCACGGATCGGGGAATGTACCCGCTATGCCGACGGAACAGCTTCACACCGTGGCGTGACGTCACCCGAATGCGCCAAACGCCCCGGGATCCGGGCCATTACCCGCTCTTCGGTTCGTTCACCGAGACGGATCCGGGTCCACCGTCAACGGTTGCCGGTGGACCCGGAGTCGTCGACGCGAGCGAGCCGCTCCGCGCTCAGAACAGCTCTGGCGATCCGGGCGGTGTGAGGCCCAGGTGGCGGAACGCGCGCGGGCTAGCCACACGCCCGCGGGGCGTGCGCTGGATGAACCCGCGCTGCAAGAGGTAGGGCTCGTAGACGTCTTCGAGGGTGTCGGCCTCTTCGCCGACCGCCGCCGCCAGCGTTGACAGGCCGACCGGCCCACCGGCGAACAGCTCGCAGATCGTGCGCAGGAGCTCGCGGTCGAGCCGGTCGAGGCCCTCGTGGTCGATCTCGAGGTGCTCGAGCGCTGCTGCTGCAGCCGCATCGTCGATCACGCCGTCGCCGCGGACCTGCGCCCAGTCGCGCACGCGCTTGAGCAGGCGGTTGGCCACTCGCGGGGTTCCACGGGCGCGGGAGGCGATGGCGTATGCGCCGCTGTTGGCGATCTCCACCCCGAGCAGCCCGGCGGAGCGCTTGACGATCGTCGCCAGCTCGTCGGCCCCGTACGGGTCGAGTCGGAACTGGATCCCGAAGCGGTCGCGCAGCGGCGTCGACAGCAGACCCGAACGGGTCGTCGCACCGACAAGCGTGAAGCGCGGCAGGTCGATCGTCACGACCCTCGCCCCCGGCCCTTGGCCGATCGTGATCGGCAGCTGGAAGTCCTCCATCGCCGGATAGAACGCCTCTTCAAGCGCGCGCGGCAGGCGGTGCAGCTCGTCGACGAAGAACACGCTGCCGGGCTCCAGGGCGGTCAGCAGGGCCGCGACGTCGCCCTTGCGCTCAAGCGCCGGGCCGGCCGTGAGCACGAACGGCGCCTCGAGCTCCTCGGCGATGATGTTGGCCAGCGACGTCTTCCCAAGCCCCGGCGGGCCGGCAAGCAGCACGTGGTCGAGCGCCTCCCCTCGCCCCCGGGCCGCGTCGAGCGCGACGCCGAGCTGCTCACGGACGGCGTCCTGCCCGATGAACTCGTCGAGGACGCGTGGCCGAAGCGACGTCTCTTCGAACTCGTCCTCGAAGCCAGCGTCGGCGGTCTGCAGGCGGACCGGGTCGGTCATGCCTTGGCCCGCGACTTCTTCAGGGCCCCGGACACGAGCCCTTCGACCGTGTCGGCCTCGACGCCGGCGAGCATCGCGTCAAGCTCGTCGGGCGCAAACCCGAGCCCCTCGAGCGCCTGGCGAGCCAGGATGCGCGGGTCGGACGAGGCGGCGGCGCTGCCGAGCGCGCCGCGCCCGCTGGCGACGTCGGCGAGGCCTGGGGCGATCTTGTCGCGCAGCTCGACCACGATGCGCTCGGCGGTGCGCTTGCCGACGCCGGGGACGGCCTGCAGCCGCGCTGCGTCGCCACCGGCGATGGCCGCACCGACCACGCCCGGGTCGCCGCTCGACAGCACGGCGAGGGCGAGCTTGGGCCCGACGGACTGCACGCCGAGCAGCAGCAGGAACAACTCGCGCTCGGCCTCCGAGCCGAACCCGTAGAGCTGGAGCGCGTCCTCGCGCACCACGAGGTAGGACAGCAGCTTCGCCTCTTCGCCGATGCGCGGCAGCGAGGCGATCGTCGCCGACGATGCGGCCAGCTGGAGGCCAACGCCACCGACCTCGACGACCACGTGGGCTGCTCCGGTCGCGAGCAGAGTGCCCCGAACGCGCTCGATCATCGTGCCACCGCCTGGACGGCCGCCGCGAGCGGAGCACGCTGCACGTGGCAGAGCGCGACCGCGAGCGCGTCAGCGGCGTGGTCGCTGTCGGGGCGGACGCGCAACAGCGCGCCGATCATCGCCTGGACCTGCGCCTTCTGCGCTGAACCGCGGCCGCAGACGGCCTGCTTCACGTGCTGCGGCGTGTATGACGTGCAGCCGATCCCGCGCAGCCCCGCGAGCACCAGTGAGACGCCGCGCGCCTGCCCGACCGCGACGGCGCTCGACGTGTTCTTGCCGAAGAAGAGGTCTTCAAGGGCGACCGCCGTGACCTCGTGCTCGTCGATCACCGCCTCGATGACGCGGTGGATCTCGGCGAGGCGGAGCTCGGGGGCCGTCCGCGGCGAGGTGGTGATCGTGCCGTGCGCGATCGCCTTGGGACTCGCGCCGCCGGAGACCACGCCCCAGCCGGTGTTCGCGATCCCCGGGTCGATCCCGAGCACGATCATCGGGTCCCTCGGGCCGGCGGCCCGCTGCGTGCGCGATCGATCATATGTTCGCATGGTGCCGTATTCGCCGGACGGCACCGCACACCCTTTGCAGACGGTCGCCTCGGCTACGATCGCGTCGATGGCGAGCACGAGCAAGCGCAGCGGCGAAGAGCCCGCCCCCACCCCGCGGCGCCGCCGTATGAGCGCGATGCAGCGCCGCGAGGAGATCCTCGCGGCCGCAATGGACGTGTTCTCCGAGCACGGCATCCAGCACACCGCGATCGACCGCGTTGCCGAGGCGGCCGGCGTGAGCAAGGCGCTGATCTACGAGCACTTCGCCAGCAAGACCGAGCTGCAAGAGACCCTGCTGCGCCAGCTCACCAACGAGCTCATCGCCGACATCCTCTCCGCGGTCGAAGCCGCCAGCAACGACGACCCCGACAACAGCCGCGCCCGCCTACGCGCTGGCATCGACGCCTACTTCAGCTTCATCGAGCGCCGCCGCGGCGCCTGGCACATGCTCTTCCGCGAGTCGATCGGCAAGGAGGCCGCCGAGGTCGTCCTCTCGATCGAACGCACCCTCAGCGCGGCCATCGTCGATGTGCTCAGCGAGGCCCCCGAGACCGTGCCGCTCCTCGGCGACGTGGAGTCCGGCGTGCGCCTGCGCGTCGCCGCGCAGATGCTCACCGGTGCCCTGCAGTGGGCGGGCAACTGGTGGGTCGACAACATGGAGCTCGCGCCCCGCGAGACCATCGTCGAGTGGGCGCTCGATTCGCTCTGGCTCGGGCTCGAGCGCTGGACCGCCAAGCTCCTCATCGAGAAGCTCGGCGAGGCGCAGCCGCCCGCCTGAAGCTACGAGCTGCCAGGACGGGCCCGCGCCGAAGGAGCGCTAGCCCATGACCCGCTCGAGGATCTCGTCGTCGACGTCGAAGTTCGCGTGGACCTCGCTGACGTCGTCGTCGGCCTCGAGCGTGTCGATGAGCTTCATCAGCGAGCGGGTCTGGTCCTCGTCGAGCGGGGTCCGCACCGACGGGCGGTACTGCAGCTCGAACGACTGGATCTCGATCTCGTCGGCCTCGAGCGCGCTGCGCACCTCGGTGAGCGAGCCGGGCTCGGAGATGACCTCAATGAGGTCGCCGTCGACGACGACGTCTTCGGCGCCGGCCTCGATCGCGCCGAGCAGGTCGTCTTCGGAGTACTTGCCGCCGTCGATGAGGACGACGCCCTTCTTGTCGAAGAGGTAGGCGACCGAGCCGGGCTCGCCGAGGCTGCCGCCGCCCTTGGAGAAAGCGTGGCGCACGTTGGCGCCGGTGCGGTTGCGGTTGTCGGTCAGGGCTTCGACGAGCAGCGCGACGCCGCCCGGCCCGTAGCCCTCGTAGAGAACCGTCTCGATCGCGGCTGCGTCGCTGCCCTCACCGGTGCCGCGGGCGATCGCGCGCTCGATGTTGTCCTTCGGCATCGACGCGTCTTTGGCCTTCTGGACCGCGAGGCCCAGCGTGGCGTTCATCGACGGGTCGCCCCCGCCGTCACGCGCGGCGACGGTGATCGCGCGAGCAAGCTTGGTAAACGCCTGCCCGCGGCGAGAGTCGACGATCGCCTTCTTGTGCTTGATCGAAGCCCATTTGGAATGCCCGGCCATGCAGCGCAGTTTACGGCGCGAGCGGGCGGGTGCGCCGCCCCGTCGCCCATCGCGCTCAGGCGACGAGGGCGCGGTGCTCGCGGTACCAGGCGATGGTGCGCGCGAGGCCCTCTTCGAGGTCGACCTGGGGCGCCCAACCGGTGAGCCGCTGGAGCTTGCCGGGGTCGACGGCCTGGCGGTCGATCTCGCCCTCGGGCACGCCGACGCCGCGGTACTCCGCCGATGCGTCGCCGCCGACGAGGCGGACGATCGTGTCGACCATCTCGCGCACGCTGGTCGACCTGCCGGTGCCGGCGTTGAACGCTTCGCCGAACGCGCCGCCCGCGGGACCGCCGTCGAGGGCGTCGGCGATCGCGAGGTAGGCGTCGGCCGCGTCGTCGCTGAAGAGGATGTCGCGTTCGGGGGAGCCGTCCGACCGGATGATCGCGGGGCGTCCGTCGAGCGCCGCGAGGATCACTTCCGGAATCAGCCGCGAGGGATTCAGGTCGCCCGGGCCGTAGATGTTGGCGAAGCGCGTCGTCGCCGTCGGAACGCCGTAGGTATGGGCGTAGGAGCGCGCGATCAGGTCGGTCGCGGCCTTGCTCACGTCGTACGGACCGGTCGGCTGGAGCGGCAGATCCTCGGTGTACGGCAGGATCTCGCTCGGCCCATAGGCCTTGTCGGACGCCGCCACCACGACGCGCTGCACCTCGTGCGTACGACACGCCTCCATCAGCAGCCACGTGCCGCGGATGTTGGCCTCGAACGTGGTGACCGGCGAGCGGCGGGCGATGCCGACGATCGTCTGCGCGGCCAGGTGAAAGACCGAGTCGATCTCGTGCTCGCCGATCGCCCGGTCGAGCAGGCCCTCGGTCAGCAGGTCGCCGCGGACGATCGTGCAGTCGTCGATCAGGCCGTCGGTCACGAGCGCGGTCCCGCGGACCTCGTCGCGGACGAGCAGCACGACATGGTCGCCGCGCTCCAGCAGGCGCTTGACCAGCGAGGCGCCGAGGACGCCGCTGGCGCCCGTGACGAAGGTACGTCGCCCGCCCATCAGGACACCGGCGAGATGTCGAGGGAGATCGCGGCGGGGACGCCGTCGAGGCCTGCGGCCGCGTCAGCGGTGACGGGCGTGCGCCAGGGTGCGCCTTCGGCCCACTTGGCTTCGAGCACGGCCAGGTCCTTCGGCGTGTCCATGCAAGCCCAGAAGCCGGCATGCGGAGCGCCCGCGAGCTGGCCCGCTGCGGCGAGACGCTCAAACGGCCCGCGCTCGAGGACCGAATCGGGGCCCAGCTCGTCGAGAACGGCGGCCTCGCAGACCATGAAGCCGCCGTTGACGGCGAACTCGGCGATCGGCTTCTCGCGAAACCCGGTCACCATGCCGTCACGGTCGAGGTCGGCGACACCGAAGTTCAGCTCGGGTCGCACGACCGTCACGGTCATCGCGGCGCCGGCCTGCTCGTGGCGCGCGACGACGGCCGCGAGGTCGAGGTCGGCAACGCCGTCGGCGTAGGTCAGGTGGAAGCGCCCGCCGGGCCCGTCGGTGAGCGACTCGGCCGCGGCGAGCACCCGCCCGCCCGTCGGCGTGTCTTCGCCGGTGTCGAGCACCTGCACGACGACGCCTTCAGGCCAGGTCTCCCCCGCGACCCACGCGCGGATCTCGTCGACGCGGTGGCCGCCGAGCAGCACGAACCGGCGCGCGCCCTGGGCCGCGTAGATGTCGATCACGTGGCCGAGGACCGGGCGTCCGCCGATCGGCACGAGCGGCTTGGGCGCGTCGTGGGCGCCGAGGCGCAGGCCGCGCCCGCCGCAGAGGATGCCGACGGGGGTCTCGGGGTTCAGGGAGTCGGGCGCCATACGGCCGGGGATGATGGCAGGCGGGCGGCGTCAGCCGCGCGTGAGGCGCCCGCCGGCGTCGTCAGATCGACTCGACGGCCTCAGCCGTCAGCCGCACATCCGGTCCGGTCAGGGTGAGGGCGCCGGCGACACCGCGGAAGGTCACGGCGCCTGCTTCTCGCTGGACGGCGTCGACGACGAACGGTCCGGCGCTCGGCAGCTCGTCGAGGGTGGCGGCGCCGGTCCAGCTGGTCTCCAGCGCGCCGTCGGCGACGATGCGCGCCACATGCCCGGGTACGTCGACGGGCACGGTGCGACCCCGTCCCAGCAGTCGGCGCCGGTGAACGAGCAGCGCCGCCGGGAAGAGCACCTCGGGCACGGGACGGTCGTCGAGCACGAGACGGAGCTCGCTCAGGTCGAGCGCGCGCCCCTCGAGGACCGACGGGTCCTCAATCGTCCACGGCTCGAACTGGCCCTCGATCCGCCAGTCCTCGGCGATGAGGCCCTCGACCAGCGGGCGGGACTCGTCCGTGCCGGGCAGGGGCAGCAGCGTGGCCCAGTTCTCCGGGTCGAACGTGACCGGGCCGCGCGGGCCGATCTCGACTCGCGCGTGGACGCAGCGGCCTCGGCGCTCGTCCCACCACGGCGTAAGCGCGAACGCCGCGCGGAGCGTCGCCGTGTTGCCGTCGGTCGGCAGGAAGAGGTCGGCCTCATGCTCGACGACCGTCCTCCAGGCCCGGTCCAGGCGGCTCGACTCAAACCGCCACACCTCGCCGTCGACCGTGTCCACGAGGGTGAACAGACCGTTGCTGTCCCAGTCGCGGAGGCGGTCCAGCCCCCAGTTGGAGAGCCGCCACGCCACGTCGATCAGCCAGTCCGGCCGGATGGGCGGGATGCCGCGCGGGCTGATCACGTGACGCTCATCGGACATGCAGGGCAACCTACCGCCACGGCAGCACCGGCCAGGCCCCGCGACCGATCCGCGACGCCCACTCGTGTGAGCGTCTTCCCGCGCGTGGGGCGCGTGTCCGTTTACGATCCTGCGCGATGAGCGTGAGTGTCCCCGACAGCATCTTCAAGGCGTACGACGTGCGTGGCCTCTACGGCGAGCACATCGACGGCGACATCGCTGAGCGGATCGGCCGCGGCTTTGCACGCACGATCGCCGACCTGTCGGGCAAACCGACGACCGAGTTGCGCCTCGGCCTCGGCCGCGACATGCGCCTCACCGCTCCCGAGCTGGCAGGCCGCTACGCGAAGGGTATGACGGCCGAGGGCGCGACGGTCCTCGACGCCGGTCAGGTCGGCACGGAGCAGCTCTACTACCTCGTCGGGTCGCGCAACCTCGACGGCGGTCTCATGTGCACCGCCTCGCACAACCCGAAGGCCTACACGGGCGCCAAGCTCGTCGGCGAAGGTGCGCTCGCGCTGTCTGGCGACTCGGGCATCCAGGAGGTCCGCAAGTACGCGCAGTCCGACCTCCCCGCTCCCGACCCGGCCGCCGCCGGCTCCGTCGAACCGGTCGACATCCACGCCGAGTTCCGCGCCGCGGCGCTCGAGTTCGTCGACGAGTCGAAGATCAGCCGCTCGCTCAAGATCGTCGCCGACGGCGGCAACGGCATGGCCGGCGAGATGGTCGGCCCGATCTTCGACCAGCTCGGCGTCAACGTCTCAGCGCACTACTGGGTGCCGAACGGCGAGTTCCCCGGCCACGAGCCCAACCCGCTGCTGCCCGAAAACCGCCAGTTCATCATGGACAAGGTCGTCGAAGAGGGCGCCGACCTCGGCATCGCCTGGGACGGCGACGCCGACCGCTGCTTCTTCATCGACGACCTCGGTAACTTCGTCGACGGCGACTTCCTCACGGCGCTGCTCGCCGAGTCGATCCTCGCCAAGAACCCCGGCGCCGACATCCTCTACGACGCCCGCGCCAGCCGTGCGGTCGCCGACGTCGTGACCGCCGCCGGCGGCACCGCCCACATCAACCGCGTCGGGCACGCGTTCTTCAAGGGGCGGATGCGCTCCGAGGGCGGCCTGTTCGGCGGCGAGGTCAGCGGCCACTACTACTTCAAGGACTTCTACTGCGCCGACTCGGGCACGATCCCGGCGCTCCTGATCCTCGAGCTGCTCTCGGAGAAGGGCCAGAAGCTGTCCGAGCTGCTTGCCCCGATGCGCGCGAAGTACTTCATCTCGGGCGAGATCAACTCCGAGGTCGACGACGCCGACGCCAAGATCGCCGAGATCGAAGCGAAGTACTCCGACGCCACGATCACCTACGTCGACGGCGTCTCGATCGACTACGACGACTGGCACTTCAACGTCCGCAAGTCCAACACCGAGCCGCTGCTGCGCCTCACCCTCGAGTCGCTCGTCTCCGAGGCCGACATGCAGGCCAAGCGCGACGAAGTCCTCGGACTGATCCGCGGCTAGGTCCTCGCCAGGCAGGCGCTCGAGCGCGGTCGCGGTTAACCAGCCGCGATTGCGCCTTCAGCCGCTGCGGCCATCTTGTCGAGCTTGGCCTCGCCGTCAGCGCCGAGAGGGGTCGTCATCGACGCGTAGTAGACGCGGTTCTCAACCCGGAACAGCTCGTAGTTGCCGTCCTTGAGACCGATCTCCTTGAGGGAAAGCACGAACTCCGCGGCCGCGCGTTCGCTCGCGTAGACGTAGACCGCCCACGACGTGTCGACCACGATGTCGGCCTTGGCGTCGCCGAGCTTGCCGACGTTGTTCGGGTCAAACCCAGCGTCGCTGAGACCCCGCATGATCGCGTCGGCCTGAATCTTGAGCTCGTCCGCGGAAGCCTCGGTCGCGCTCGCGGCCTTCGCGGTCGCGGCGGTGTCGACCGTCTGCTCGAACTCCCGGGCTGCTGCCGTCGTGTCGGCTGCTGCGGGCGTCGACGCCGCGGGGGCGCTCGTGTCGTCGTCGCCACAGGCCGACAAGCCCGTAGCGAGCAGCAGCAGCGCGGTGGAGGCGAACCGCCGAGCCGAGAGGAGAGCGGGCGTGTGGGGCATGCCAAGATGGTGTCGAGCGAGAGCGCGTCAGGACTGTGGCCAAGCCGCAGATGTTGCCGGTCGATCCGCACCTGGGATTGCGCAGTTACCGAACGGCCATCCGGCCACCGGACGCGCACGCCACCGGGTCAGTAGCGTCACTCCGGCATGCCCGATCACAGCGAACGCGCCCTCGCGACCCACGCCGCCGACGCGGGCGCGCTGCCGGAGGGGATCCATCGGATCGCCCTCCCGACGCCGTTTCCGATCGGGCGGGTCAACATCTACCTGCTCGAAGGCGAGCCGCTCACGCTCGTCGACACGGGCGTCAACACGGGCAGCTCGCTCGACATCCTCGAGCAGGTCCTCGATGGCCTCGGCCACAAGATCGAAGACATCGAGCTGGTGCTGCTCACGCACGAGCACGTCGACCACCTCGGCCTCTCGACGGTGATCGCGCGGCGCGCCGACTGCCCGGTCGCGGCGTACGCGCCACTGCAGGCGCTCTACGACCCGGAGCAGGACCAGGGCCATATCTCCGGCTCGCGCCTGGCGTGGGGCGTCGGCCAGCTCGAGCGCAACGGCTACCCGCGGGAGATCACGCTCAGCTCGCTGCCCGCGTTCCACCTGATGATGGCGCTGGGGTCGCGGCCCGTGATCGACGTGCCGCTCAAGGCCGGCCAGATCGTGCGCGCCGGCAGCCGCGACTGGGAGGTCCGCCACCGCCCGGGTCACTCGCCGTCGGACCTGCTGTTCGTCGACCGGGCGAGCGACACCGCCATCGCCGGCGACCACGTCCTCAGCGGCACCAGCTCCAACCCGATCCTCGCACCGCCGCTCGAGGTCCTCGTGCCCGACGAGACGACCGAGCGGCTGCCGTCGCTGCAGCTGTTCGTCGAGTCGATGCAGCGCACGGCCGCCGACGACCTGCTGCTGATCCTGCCGGGCCACGGCCCGCTCGTCGGCCCGCCCGGCGACCTGATCGCCGAGCGCCTCGCGTTCCACGAGAAGCGCGCCGACAAGTTCCTCGAGATGCTCGCCACCGGCGACGGCGAACCGCAGACGACCTACGCCCTCGCCACCCGCATGTGGAAGAGCGTCGTGCTCACGCAGCCGTCGCTGACGCACTCCGAGGTGATCGGCCACCTCGACCTGCTCATCGCCGACGGACGCGTCCGCGAGGTGCCGGTTGCCGACGGCGTCGTCGGCTTCGTCGCGACCTAACAACGCGGCACGGCTCCGGGTTCACCACCAAGCGTTGGTGGTAAACCCGGAGCCGTGGCCTGCAGGGCGGCGACCGACCGGCCCCCGCCCCTGCGAGGTTCCCTTAAGCCGTGGGCGTCGGGCGCGGGATGCCCGACGGGTTCCCCGGCAGGAGCTGGCCGTCGACGATGAAATCGGAGTCCGGGAACTGCTCGATGCCGCTGACCTGGAGCGCCATACCCCGCTTGGACTTCGCCTTGGCGACGGTCTGACAGTTCGTCTTGGGCTTGCGGATGCCGTGGACGACCACGCCGCGGGCGCCGTTCAAGCAGTTGATCCGCGGGGCCGGGCCGTTGGCGAACGACTCGACGTAGGCGGAGCCCCCGCGGATGTTGATCGTGTTGTTGCCCTTGCCCTGCAGGCGGATCGTGTTGGAGCCGGCGCCGACGTTGATCGTGTTGTGCCAGGCACCGCCGCGGACGAAGTTGCGGCCGTCGCCGAGGTTGATGATGTTGGTGCCGCGGCCGCCGTACACGATGTTGTTGCCGTGGTCGGCGGAGATGCGGGTGGTCTTGCTGCGCGCAGCGTCGCCGCCGGTGCTCTGCACCCAGTCGGCCCAGAGCACGTTGTCGCCGCCCTTGCCGTCGATGGTGCCGCCGCCGTGGCCGCCGAAGAGCTTGTCGCGGCCGTCGTCGCCCACGAGGTTAAAGCTCTCCCATTCGGAGGCGCGGCGGCTCTGGATCGGGCGCGCGCCGACGAACTGCTCGACGTTCGGGCAGTTCTTGATCTTGCCCTCGGAGCTGACCTTGCCGTAGGCGTAGAGGTCCTTGTCCTTCTTGGTGTTGACGAAGACCTTCGTCAACGGGTTCCCGCCGCAGTCGAGCTTCGCCAGGCCCCAGACGCTGGCCAGGTAGATCGTGTTGACGCCCGTGCCGAGCTCGATCGTGTCGGCGCCCTGCGTGTAGTAGATCGTGTTGTTGCCGTTGCCGATCTGCAGGTCGGTGCCGCCGCTGCCCATGTTCACGACGTTGTTGCCGTGGCCAAGGCGCACGACGTCGGGGGCGCCGCCCGGGTCGACGTAGTTGTTGCCGTTCCCGAGTCGGATCTCGTCGTGGCCGCTACCGCCGTAGACGGTGTTGGTCCCGTCGCCGGCCGTGATCTTGTCGTCGCCGGTGCCGCCCTCGATGTAGTTGTTGCCCTGGCCGCCGTCGATCTGGTTGCCGGAGCGCACGCCGTAGATGATGTCGTTGCCGGGGCCGCCGATCAGCGTGTCGGCGCCGCCGCCGCCGAAGATCAGGTCGCCCTCGGGCGAGCTGCCAACGAGCCGGTCAGGAGCGACCGTGCCGACGATGGTGCGCGCCGCGGCCTGTGCGGGCAGCAGGACAAGAGCCGAGCCAGCCAGGGCGAGAGCGGCTCGGGAAGCGCGGCGGGCGTTGGAGCAAGCCGACAGCGCGGCAGGACCGCGGCCGAGCAGGCCGTGGGGACGGGACCTAGACATCCCCGCATGGTGCCAGAGATGTGGGCACCGGTGTACGCCCTGGGCGCATGTCGTCGCGCTCCCACTAACACCGGCAGGTTCCGAACGCGTCGGCGATGGGCTGGAATCAGCCGCTTTCGAGTCCACCGAGGTGCGCGACGTTGTCGCGATCGCCGTCCTCCGCACTTGGCGGCGTCGCGAACCAGGCGTCGAGGATCTCCGTCAGCACCGCGGCACTGAGCAGCCGCAGCGACAGGGCAAGTGCGTTGGCGTCGTTCCATTGACGCGCGCCGCGCGCGGTCTCCGCGTCGACGCAGAGGGCCGCGCGGACGCCGTCGACCTTGTTCGCCGCGATGCTGGCGCCGGTACCGGTCCAGCAGCAGACGATCGCGAGGTCGGCATCGCCGCGGGCAACGGCCTGGGCGGCTTCCGCGCTGCACCACGCCCAGCGCCGGTCGGCGCCGTCGGCAAGGGCGCCGAACACGGCCACCTCGTGGCCGCGGCGGCGGAGTGCCGGCTCGATCAGCTCGACGACGCCGGTGCGCTCATCGGAGGAGAGGGCGATCTTCACGCCGCCCAGGCTAGGGGCCGCGGTCAGGCGACGCCGTTGACGATCTTGCGGACCTGCTGGTAGGTCTTGATCTGCTTCTCGGTGGGCGCGGTGGGCACGCTCAGCAGGAAGAGCCGGTTGGCCTTCCGGGTCACCCGGACCTGCTGCGCCGATTCCTTGAACGTCTTCTCGGCGGCGGCACCTGCGGCAGCCGCGTCGCGCGGGCTGCGGAAGAACACCACGGTGATGATGTTGTTGTCGACGGTAAGCGCGGCGCTTTCCTCGCCGGAGACGACCGGCTTACCGACCTGAAGGCCGGCCGCCTTGAGGGCGTCGTTGGCGCGCTTGACCTGCTGCGTGAGGTCATCGGTCGACTGCTTCGTGGCGCTTGCCCCCTTCGCCGCCTCTTCGGCGACCCGCTTCGTCTCTTCGATCGCCGCCTTGGCCTCCTCGCGGGTCGGCTCCTTCGGGGTCGGCACGTCGGGACCGGCCTCGCCGGGCGTAGTCGACGTCGCGGCGGCGTCTGCCGGCG
>JAEZDB010000056.1 GCA_023429855.1 Actinomycetes bacterium | reverse complement strand
CGCCCCTGGGGCGGCGGCGGGCGTCTGCGGACCCCAGGCCGGACTCCACGCCGGTGGGCTCGCGGCGCTCGGCGCAGCGGCGGCAGGGGCTGGCGGGGGAGCGACTTCGAAGGTCTCCGTGGGCGGGTCGTCGTCGGACCCGGCCGCGGGCTGTGCCGGCGCAGCAAAGGCCGGCAGGTCGTCGATCAGCCCGATCGGCGCACCGAGCGCGAGCGTCGTGCCCTCGGGCACGAGGATCCGGAGCACGCCGCCCTCGGGCGCCTCGTAGGGCAGCGTCGCCTTGTCGGTCTCGATCTCGGCGATCTCCTGGCCACGGGCAACGGGCGCGCCGTCGGCGACGAGCCAGCTGACGACGGTGCCCTCCTCCATGGACTCGGAGAGCCGGGGCATGACGAGTTCCACGGCCACGGCAACGGACCTTACCTTTCGCCCGCCGCGGAACGAACCGCACGGCCGCTCCCGTGCAGGGATTCTCTCAGCGACCTAACGCCCGAGCGCGGCCAGCGCGGCCTGTGCGACCTCGCGAGCGCCCGCCTGCGCGGCGCGTTCGAGCACGCGGCTGTAGCCGATCGGCGCCTCGGCGCCGGCAACGCGGAGCACCGGCCCGTCGAGGTAGTCGAACGCCTGCTCCTGCACGAGTGCGGCGATCGTGGCGCCGACGCCGCCCTGCGGCCAGCCCTCCTCGACGATCAGCAGCCGGTTCGTGCGCTGCACCGACGCGATGATCGTCGGCAGGTCGAGCGGGCGGAGCGTGCGCGGGTCGATCACCTCAGCCGACACGCCGTGCTCACGCTCGAGCACATCGGCGCCGTCGAGGGCGGTCGTCGCGCCGCGCGAGATGCCGAGGATCGTGAGGTCGCGTCCGGGCCTGCGGATCACGGCCTCGCCGAACGGCACGAGGTGGTCGCCTTCGGGCACCTCGCCCTTGGCCCCGTAGAGCGACTCGTGCTCGATCACGAAGACCGGGTCGTCGCTGCGGACCGCCGACTTCAGCAGCCCTTTGGCGTCGGCGGGCGTCGACGGCGCGGCGACCAGCAGGCCAGGGATCGAGAGCAGCAGCGACTCGAAGCTGTGCGAGTGCGTGGGGCCGAGCTGGTGGCCGCCACCCTGCGGTGCCCGCAGCACGAGCGGCACGGTGAGCTGCCCGCCGGACTGGAAGCGCGCCTGCGACGCGCTGATCGCAATCTGGTCGAGCGCGCGGAGGGCCGCCGTGATCGTCATGAGCTCGACGACCGGTCGCAGCCCCACGAGCGCCGCCCCCACGCCGACACCGACGATGCTCTCCTGCGCGCTGGGCGTGTCGCGGACGCGCTGCTCGCCGTAGTCGGCCAGCAGGCCCTTGGTGACGCGGAACGCGCCGTCGAACTGGCCGATGTCCTCACCGATCAGGAGGACGCGCTGGTCGCGGTCGAGCTCTTCGCGCAGCGCCTCGTTCAGCGCCTCGCGGTAGGTCAGCGTGCGGCTCACTTCGACGCCTCGCGGGGGTGCGGCCCTGCTGCGGCTTCGGCCTGGACTGCGGTGCCGCGTACGTCGAAGCTGCGCCACGCGCTGCCCGAGCCGCCAGGGGCGAGCACGTGCTCGTAGAGCGCCTCGGGCTCGGGGTGCGGCGAGCGGCCCGCGAAGCTGACGGACTGCTCGATGACCGCGCCGACCTGCATCTGCAGACGCGCGCGGTCAGCGCTCTCGAGCAGCCCGACCTCGACGAGGCGGTCGCCGAAGACCGCGAGCGGATCGCGGCCCTTCCACGCGGTGATCTCGTCGCGCTCGCCCTTCGGGCGCGGGTCGGTCGGTGAGGGGGTCGGCGCGCGGTGGGTCGACACCTGCACGAGCACCGGGCGGCGCTCGGTCCGCGCGATCCGCACGGCGTCGGAGCAGACGGCGTGCGTGTCGACGATGTCCATGCCGTTGCACGCAAGCGTCTTGATGCCGAGCCCCTCGGCCTGGCGCGCGAGTTCGGCGGCGACGCCGGCGGCGTCGGCCTCGGTGGCGTAGCCGCCCACCGCGCGGACGACGACGAGCACGAGCGGCAGGTTCCACTTGGCGGCCAGACCGAGCGACTCGCCGAAGACGCCGTTGCCCGAGGCGCCCTCGCCAAGGACGGCCATCGTGACCTCGGCGCGGCCCTGGTAGGTCGACGCGAGCGCGGCACCGGCAGCGACCGGCAGGTGCCCGCCGACCACGCCGAACCCGCCGAGAAAGCGCCGCTCCACGTCGGTCATGTGCATCGCGCCGCCGCGGCCGTGGCAGAGCCCGCCGACCCGGCCGAACAACTCGGCCATCACACGCGACGGCTCGCTCCCGCGAGCGAGGGCGTGCGAGTGCGCGCGGAACGTCGTGAGGAGCCAGTCGCGGTCTTCGAGGGCGCGCGTGGCGCCGACGATCGCGGCCTCCTCGCCGATTGCGAGGTGGAGGAACCCGCCGATCTGGCCGGCGCCGTAGAGCTCGCCGGCGCGCTCGTCGAAGCGGCGCAGCAGCTGCATGGACCCGAGCCAGTCGCGTGCCGTTGCCGGGTCGGGGAGGGGCCGCTGGTGCGCGCTGGTGACCGGCGTGTTCACACGCGAAACCTATCCACCGCGCCGGGCGGCGCCGCATTTGCGATGGCAACGGTTGGGCGCGCCGAAACGCTGGGCCGAGCGAACGTCTCGGCCCGCGATCTCCGCAGGACTGGACCGTTGCCCGATGGCCGGGCGTGCCGCTGCTACTTGGGGTACCAGCGCGGCAACGTTCATTGTCGCGCAGCAAGGAAGTGGCGTCATTTCAACGGTAATCGCTAGTTCCGAGGCTCGTCCGGTGCTGCACACGCTGGGAGAACGTGGCGTGGGTGCGCGCCGTACCCCGCCTCCCGGAGCAGCACGGATTGCGCAACAGTCGAGTTTTCGGGTTGACCGTCCGATTAGTGGATTGTGGAATCCGCCACCCGTTTCAGGCTCGACGGCGTCGAGCGCGCACGCGTCGTCGACTTCGCGCGGCGGCTGCGCGGTACCCGCAAGCCTGCGCTGGCCGTCCTCGCGGTCACCACGGTCTTTGCGACGACGGCCTACGGGCCGCTGATCCTGCCGTTCGTCGTGGCGATCGTCGTCGGGTTCGCCCAACTCGGTCGCACGATGCGCCACAGCCGCCGACCGGAGATCGCGCTGGCGCTGGCGCTCGTCTGGTGCCAGCTGTGCCTCGTCGGCACGATCGCCGTCGCCGAGATCTACCAACTCGACGCGCTCGGCCTCCTGATCCTGCCGACGATGGCGGCTGGCACGATGTTCCCGTTCCGGTGGATGGTCGCGTTCACCGTCTGGAGCACCGCCCTCATGACCGGCGCGGCGTTCGCGATCGATCCGGTCCGGCTGGCTGAGCTGCCGCCGCTGCTCTTCATCCCCCTGGGCGTGATGCTGTGCGTGATCCTGCCGGCCGCGATGATCCGCCGCCTCGATGTGGAGTCGCGAGACACCGCGATGATCGACCCGCTCACGGGCGCGCTCAACCGCTACGCGCTCGAAGCGCGCGTCTCCGAGCTGACCGCGCAGGCGCACGTGCTGCCGCTGCGGGTGGGTGTGGTCATGGCCGATCTCGACCACTTCAAACAGGTCAACGACCAGCTCGGGCATGACGCGGGCGACATGGTCCTCCGTGAGGTGGTGCGCCGGATGCGCAGCGTGCTCGGCCCGCTCACGCCGGTGTATCGCGTGGGCGGCGAGGAGTTCGCCGTGCTCATGGCCGGCGCGGAGGAGACCGACGTCGAAGAGGTCGCTGAGCGGCTGCGCGTCGCCGTGCGCGCCGAACCGATCGTCGACCGCGATACAACGATGTCGTTCGGGATCGCCGCCGCGACCCTCGATCAGCACCCCGTGGCGCGGATCATCGAAGCTGCCGACCAAGCGCTCTACCAGTCCAAACGCACCGGGCGCGACCGCGTCAGCCTCGGCACCCTGACGAGCCTGGCGGTGCTCGCGCAGGACGGCGAGGTCCCGACGCCTCGCAGCACCGCGCCCGACAAGGCACCGCTGAGCGCCGCCGACGCGGCTGCGGTCGCGGAAGCCACTGACGTGCTCACCAGCGCCGCCACGTCGGTCGCGCTGGGCAGCGACCATGGCAACTGGCTGGTGCGCGGCGAGTTCGAGCGCGAGCACATGCGCACTACCGCGAAAGCGCTTTCGCGGACCCACCACGGCGCGCTCGGCTTCGTCGGCCTGGCGCTGGCCGCGAGCATTCCGTGGATCGGCTGGGAGCTGATGGCCCCCGCCGTGCTGCCGCTCGTCGCCTACCACGCGGTGGAGCGGGCCATCGGCCGCCTCAAGCGCCCGGAGTACTGGCTCGGCGCCGCTTGGCTCAGCGTGCAGCTCGCGATCTTCGCCGGAGCCCTGATCGCCGTCGGCGGCGAGCCCTACCTCCTCATGCTCTTCGCGCCGATGCTGAGCGGCATGACGGCCGTGTTCGCCACCCGCGGCGTGCAGGTCAACCTCACGATCACCGTCGTGCTCACGGTGCTGGGCGGCGCGTTCGCGCGCCCCGACCTCCTCAGCTCGAGCCCCGGCCTGGTCGTCCCGCCGCTGCTCGTGATCGTCGGCATCGCCCTGATGAGCAGCGTGCCTGGGCGTTCCGCGATCGAGTTCCGCACCAAGGCCGTGGTCGACCCGCTGACGGGCCTGCTCACGCGCTCGGCGCTGCAGTCGCGCCTCGCGGAGATCGACCATGAGGCGCAGGGCGGTGCGGCGCGCATCTCGGTGATCGCGTTCGACGTCGACCACTTCAAGGGCCTCAACGACGAGTACGGCCACGCCGTCGGCGACGCGGTGCTCCGCGCCGTCGGCACGGCGACGCGCTCCAAGCTGCACGCGCTCGAGTGGGGCTTCCGGCTCGGCGGCGACGAGTTCGTCGTCGTGATCCCGAGCGGGCAAGACGACGCCTCCAAGCTGGCGGAGTCCCTGCGCTGCGCGCTCGCCGACGTCGACGTGGACGACGTCCACATCACCGGCTCCTTTGGCGTCGCCGCGACGGCCTCGGGGGAGGCCTTCGACTTCGACGCGGTGTCGCGTCGCGCCGACGCCGCCCTCTACGAAGCCAAGCGCGCAGGGCGCAACCGCGTCGCCGTCGCCCCGCTCGTCGGCCCCGGGCCAGCACCGGTCGCAACGGTGCTGCGCGGCGCCGCGTAGAGC
>JAEZDB010000187.1 GCA_023429855.1 Actinomycetes bacterium | reverse complement strand
AAGGTGTGGGCGCGCTCGTTGCCGTCTAACCGGGCGGGGACGCTGGGCGCCGAATGAGCGGCGCCGCCGTAGGCCCCGTCCACATGCAGCCACACGCCGAACTCCTCGCAGACGTCGGCGACGTCGGCCAGGTCGTCGATCAGGCCCGCGTTTGTCGTCCCAGCTGAGGCGACGACCGCAAACACGTCGGGATCGTCGGCGAGCACCGTGCGGAGCGCGTGACCGGTGAGGTGGTCGCGATCGTCGCCGGGGACGCCGAGGATGTCGACGTCGAGCACGCGCGCCGCCGACCGGATCGACGAGTGCGCGTCGGCGGTGCAGGCGAGCTTCCAGCCGCCAGCGGGCCGGCCACCGCGCCGGGTCGTGGCCGTCTCCCGTGCCGTCATCAGCGCCGACAGGTTGCCGCTCGTGCCGCCCGCGACGAAGCAGCCGCCCGCGTCCGACGGCCAGCCGAGGAGGTCGACGATCCACGCGAGTGCCTCGTTCTCCGCGACGATCGCGCCCGCGCCGGCCTCCCATACGCCGCCGAAGATGTTGGCGGCGCTCGTGGCCAGGTCAAACGCCACCGCCGCGCGCGTCGGCGCCGACGGGATGTAGGAGAGGTTCATCGGGTCGTCTTGGGCGCGCGTCGCGGGCACGAGGACCTCGTCGAACACCCGCATCGCCTCGACCGACCCGATCCCGCGCGGCGTCACGGTGGCCCCGGCGTCGGCCGCGATGGCGTCGGCTGGGCGCGCGCCGGTCTTGGGGTCGGTTGGGCGGATCACGCGGCCCGTTGCCCAAGCCAGGGCAGCCAGCACGGCGCCGGACTCGTCGCCCCAGGCCTTCAGGTCGTCCGGTCCCCGTTCGTCCTCCACGCTGCGATCATGCCACCGGGAGCCCGCCAAGCTGGGTGGGCTCGACCGCTACGATCGCCCGCGTGGAACGAGGAGCTCGCACCAGACGAGGAGTTCGCGCTTCGCCGTCCTTCCCCGTTCGAGCCGCCACCACGCGCGCCGGGCCCGGGCCCGAAGCGGTTGGCCGCCAAGGCCAGGAACGACTGCCCGTGCGACTGGCCGTGCAGGGCGACGCCGCCGTACAGCGAGAGGTCCGGTGCGTGCTTGGAGCCGCCGTCGATGAACGCAGCGACGTTGAAGAAGCTCTCGGCGCGCAGGAAGTAGCCGTTCGCGGGGACGGTGCCAGACAGGTCGGGCCGCAGGCGGTCCGCGGTCCTCGGTTCTGGGTCGCCCGGCAGGTCTCCGAGGACGGCCCTTGGCTTTGGCGGCAGCTCGCCCGAGCGGACGAACTCGCCGCCCTCGGCTGAGAACGGCTTCTACCTCCTCGACGAGCCCGAGGCGGCCCTCTCGCTGAGCGGCTGTTTGGCGCTGGTGGCGATCGTGACCCGCGCGGCACGCGCAGGCGCGCAGTTCATCATCGCCACGCACTCGCCGGTGCTGCTCGCCTGCCCCGACGCGGTGATCTACGAGCTGCACGACGGCGGCGTGAGCCCGTGCGCGTGGGACGCGCTCGACGTGGTACGCGACACGCGGGCGTTCCTCGATGCGCCCGAGCGCCTCATCGACGCTGCCGTCGACGGCCTCGACTAGTCCGGAGTGCTGAGGTAGTCCGCGGCGATAGCGGCGTCGGCGCGGAGCTCGGCCGGCGCGCCCTGCGCGACGACTCGGCCGTCGTCGAGCACGACGACGTGGCCGCAGACCTGCTCGACGAGCGCGATGCGATGCTCGACCAGCAGTACGGCGATGTCGCGCCCCGGACGGGCGACCAGTGCCGCGAGGAGGTCGCCGAGCTCGCGGACCTCGCCGGGGGCCAAGCCGGCGGCAAGTTCATCGAGCAGCAGGAGCCGCGGGCTCGAGATCAGGGCGGCCGCCAACGCCGCCCTGACGCGCAGGTGGTGGGGCAGCGTGCCCACGTCGGCCGCAGCGACCTTGCTGAGCCCGAGCTCCCGCAGCAGGGCGAGCGCGTGATCGCGCAGGCCGCGGTCGGCGCGATCACGGCGTGGGATCGCGCGCAGCGCGGCGCCAAAGCCCGTCCGGGGCGGCGAGACGGCGCCGTCGAGCACGTAGTCGGCGACGGGCTTGTCGTCTGGCAGGTCGAGGCCCTGGGTGGTGCGGGCGAGGCCGAGCTGCGTGAGCTTGTGCGGTGCGGGGTGGAGCGGCGCGCCGTCGAACGCGAGGCTGCCGGTCGTTGGCTGCACCTCGCCGGCGACGACGCGCAGGAGGGTGGTCTTGCCGGCGCCGTTCGGTCCGATCACGCCCACGATCTCGCCGCGCGCGACCTGCACGTCGATCCCGGCTAGCGCCTGTCGCTGGCCAAGCTCGACGCTGACCTCGTGGACGGCGAGCCGTGCAGGTGCTGCTCCGTCGGCGGGCGACATGGGTGGCGAGTGTACGGGGCCGTCTGCCACGATCGGGCGGTGGCGTTGGCCCAGCCCGAACCCCTCAAGATGCTGGTCGGCACCGTGGTCGCCCGAGGCTGCGCCAATCTCGGCGTGACGGTGCGGCTGTCGGCGGATCAGGCGCGGCGCGCCGCGGAGCTCCTTCCGGCCGGCGTTGCCTTGGGGCCGCGCCCCGCCTTGCTGATCGAGACCTCGACCTGCGAGGCCGTCACGATCGACGGTGTGCCGATCGGTCCGGCGAGTCTCTCAGAGGCGGCCCTCTCGATCCGGGCTCCCGCCCGGGTGACCGGGACGCGCCTCCGCGAGCGCTACGTCGAGCACCTCTTCATGCTCTCCCAGCTCGACAGTAACCCCGAGCTCTCGGCGTTCAAAGCCGCGGCCGGCTACCGGACCGAAGTCGTGCCGATCTCGCTGGAGCGCCATGGGCGCGCCTTGCGTCGTCGCCATCGGGCCCGCGCGAGCGCAGGCGGGAGACTGGCACCGGCCAGCGCGTCAGCTGGATTGACGCCCCCGCTGCTGCCGCCCGGAGTGGCGGTCCCGAATCCCGGCATCGTCTTCAAGCTCTGGACGCGCGACGAGGCGGGCCGGCTGGTCGTGACCACGAACGTGAACTCGGGGATCAGCCGCCCCGCACTCGGACGCGGCCAGGTCGCCGTCGCCGCCGACACGCCGCTGGCAAGGCTGCTCGGCGGCGTGCGGGCGACCGGCGTCGCGTTCTCCGGGGCCGCCGAGCAGTTCGTCAACGACACGTACGTGGTGGGCGCAGCGGGCTAGCGCAGGCTGATGCGCTGCTCGACCGCGGTGCGGTTGCCCGCGCGGTCGGTCGCTTCGACGACGAGCGTCACGCGCTGCTTGGCGAGGCCGACGAGCTTGGTCTTCTTGACCTTCAGGCGGACGTCGCGCGTACCGGCGGAGAAGCTGCCCACGTTGATGGTCTGCACGGTGCGCAGCTTCTTGCTGCCGCGCGGCTTGACGACGAGCTTGGCCGTGAAGCGGCACTCCTCCGAGCACAGGACCGACGCCTTCGTGCCCTTGGACTGCGTGAGCTTGGTGCGGCGCAGCGTCTTGCCGACGCGGCCGATCGTGACCTTCGGCGCCGCGGTGTCGGCTGCCGCGGAGGGCGAGCCGCCCGTGCCTCCGGTGCCGCTCGGGCTGCCGGGCTGTTCGCCGTTGGGCGCGGGAGCGGGCTGCTC
>JAEZDB010000041.1 GCA_023429855.1 Actinomycetes bacterium | reverse complement strand
GCCTTGTCGCGCGCGATCGAAGCAGCCCGCAGCCGCTCGGCGGCCACGTGCAGCAGCACGGGCCCGTCGGTCGCGTCATCAGGCCACGTCGCGACGCCGGTCGCCGACTTCAGCCGCCAACCCTTCAGGTCCAAGCCGGCCATCACGGCGCTCACCGCGTTGACCGCCGGCACGGCACCCTCAGCCGACGTCTCGGGCAGCACCACGCAGAACTCGTCGTCGGCGGGGCGCGTCACGACGGCGCCTTTCGGGAGCGCCTCGACCAGCCCGGTCGAAACGCGGTCGAGCAGGTCGTGCGTCGCGGACATGCCCTCGCGCTGCACGAACGCCTCCAGGCCCTCGAGGTCGAGCAGGACGATGCTGATCGCCTCGCGGTCGCTGCGGTGCTTCTCCACCTCGTCGACGAGCAGCTCGTCGAGCAGGCGGCGGTTGCCGAGGCCCGTCACCGGGTCACGGCGCACGAGCCGCTCGAGCTCCTCGCCCTGCGCCTCGGCCGCCTCAAACACCGAGAGGCACGAGAAGGCCTGCACCCAGTTGCCCGCGATCAGCATCAATAGGGCGACGACAGCAACGCCCTGATCACTGCCCGCGCTGAAGCGTGGCGATAGCCCGGGAAGTGCGTCCAAACGACGCTGAAGCTGCACGCCGATCGACCCCGCCCGGGAGCACATTTGCAGCGTGGGAAAGATGCTGGCCAGAACCTGTAACCGTGAGCTTTGCGGGCGTGAGGCGTCTTCGAACGAAGGCCGCTGGTTCGAGGCGTTGGTCGCAGGGCCAGGGAAACGCACATCGATCGAGAGTCCAAGATGGAGTGGCAGCACCTCCCGATGAACTGGACTTCAGTGTCCACACGGATTGGAGGAGGTTGCTGCTGGACTTTTTGGAAATGTTCTGGTTGGCTCTGGGGCCAAGCACTCCGTCTCGACGTTGTTGCTTTTCCTGGTCCGGCACGTCCCCCGGTCTACCTCTCATTTGCTCCCCACTCCTTTTGAGGTCCGACCTGTGTCCAGTCGTGCTGACGTTGAATGCCGGCTGCGGCGCGCTACCGCCGCGCCAGCTCGACGGTGGGCTGTCTCGCTCGCTTTGTCGGTCCTTTGGTTGTTTGCGCCGCAGACTGTGTCGGCCGCGTCGCTTTCGGGCCCCTCCTCGGTGCCGTTGAGCGGCGGTGCCCAGTTGAACGTCTCGTTCAGTACCGACTTCATGTTCAGCTGCACTCAGACGGGCGGAGACTGCGCGGCGTCGGTGTACCAGCTGCACCCCGGCGGCGGAAAGACCCTCATCAGCTACTGCTACGCCGATAGCGATGGAGAGCCGTCCCCGTGCTCTGTTGGCGTGAGCGGCGATCACTGGCAGGTCGAGGACCCTCTCACCGACAGCTACAGCACGACCTACCAGGCCTGCGAGGGTTTGGACGAGGCTTGCTCGACGAAGACGGTCACGTGGGCGCCGTGGGAGATGTCGATGACGCTCACCGGCCGCTCTTCTTCGGACGGTGTCGAAGTCGATGTGGCAAACGGCGGGGCGGGGTGGCCTGCGGGGCGCGGGTACGTGCAGCTGTGGGACGAGAACAGCCGTTCTCAGGTCGGGCGGGTCGGCGCCGGCCCGATCGACCCGGTGTCGTTTGACCTGGGCGAGGGGTGCCCGGGCCCGTACTTCCGCGCGCGTTACCTCGACTCGCACGGAGCGCTGAAGGCGCAGTCGAGCATGGTGCGGATCAGCGGGATCGGCGGATCAGAGTCTGCGTGTCACGAGGACCCCAGCGGCGGCGGCCCGGGTGGCGATCCGGGTGGCGGCGGCGATCCAGGCAGCGGGCCCCAGCCCGACCCCCCGACGCCCCCGACGGCGATCATCGACGGACCCACTTCCGGTCAGGTCGGAGACTCGGTCAATCTGACGGTCCGCCCGTCGCAGGTGACGGAGTACCCGTATTGGCTGGTCGTCCGAGACGCATCGCGCGACAACGCAGTCGTAGCGTCCTGCGCCTCCAACGGCGCGGCGGGCTGCGACTTCTCAATCCTCGGTGATACGGCGTCGGAGGGCGCCGACCTTCACCACTTGGTCTCGTACACCGAACTTGGTAGCGACCAGGTCCTCGAGGGCGAATCGCACGACGTGACGTTCGCGCCGTTCCGCACCAAAGCCAAGATCCAGCTGTTGTCGGTTCGTCCCGCTGAGGAGGGCGTCGAGAGCGCAGGGATCGCGAGACTTCACATCGAAAACGCCGACCCGCGCCCCGTCAGCGGCTATACAGTCGCGCTGTGGAGCCGCGATCTCTCGGTCGCGAAACCCAAATGGCGGTTCGAATCAGCATGCCCGGCGTTCGGGCCGCTGAGTTGCGACATCGAATACTACGCCGGGCCGTCCGAGCCGGACAAGGCGCGGGAGGTCGAGTTCAAATCGGTCGTCAGTTATCTCAATGACGTCCGCGATCAGCAGCTCCTCAAGCCTCCGGTCAAATTCTTCCACGGAGCCGATCTGGAACGGCTTCAGATGCTGGCGCAGGCCGACGCAGCATATGTCTGCTTTATCCTGCAGACCGACTTCGGCAACAAGGGGCCCCGTTTGGGGAACTCGTCGATCAACTTCTCGACCGCCGCATGTATCGGCGCGCTCTCCCAGTACGCAGCAAACAGCGTGCAAGCGGCGTCCGCCGCCCTGGCGTGGATCATCGCGTACCTCTCGCGCGATGAGCTCGCGCAGCTGATGGCGGCGATCTCGCACGGGATCAGCGATGCCTTCAATGAGTTCACGATTCCGTGGAGCGGCGAAACCACCTCCGGCAACAAGATCTACACCCAGGACATCCAGAAGATCGCCGACGCGCTGCGCCGCCTGAACAAGGGCGTCACCAATCTGACGGTTGAGGCGGCAAAGGCCACCGCCGCAGCCTGCATCGCCCTCTCCGCCTACAAGGAGGCGTACGCCTTGACCGGCCTGCCGCTCGGGGAGGACTTCTGCACGAATCCAAGCCTCCCGATGTTCGTCGTCGGCGCCGATGCCGAAGAAGCCGCTCAGCACGACTTTGACGCGATCTTTGGAAACTTCCGCGAAGGCAAGCCGCCACGGCTGCACTGGGCGGTCCTCAACTACGCGGAAGTCGGTAAGGCGCTAGTGCCGGGGACCAAGGTCGGCGAAGGCCAGAACCGGCGGTGGTACCGCAATCTCCCGCCTTGCAAAGGGAAAGTAGTGCGGGATGTCATCGACTGCGACGAGTACCCGTACTTCTCCGCCCGACAGGGCAGCGGCTTCTCCAATCCCCGACCGTCGATCAGACCGATCGACCACGGTCAAAACAAGCGGGAAGGCGACCAGCTCGGCGCCATGATCCGCCGCTGCGGGTTTGAATCATCGGTGGGGATCACCAAGACCAGCAACGGCTTCGGGGGGACGCGATACCTCGTGCTTCCGACACCCACGCCGAGCGAGAAGACCAGCTTGGGAACGATCCTTTGGAAGGCACCCAAGTTCGCCTCTCCCGTGACGATCGGGCTGTGCAACGGCAGGAACAGCGGCGGGGGAGGCGGAACAGGGTCTACATGAGCCAAGACGCATTTCCGCTCACCGTCGAGATACTTGAGAACTTCCGTGCGGCGCTCCAGACGGCCGGCGCGCCGCTCGGGACCGCGATCGGCCCCGGGTTGACCGACGACGAAATCGCGCGGTACTCGAGCGAGCTCGGCGTAACGATACCGCCGGAGCTAAGGACGCTTTGGGAATGGGGCTGCCCGTCGAAAGAGGCGAGCACGACCGAAGCCGGCTGGGACTTCAACCCTGCTTTCGAATTCTGGTCGCCTGAGATCGTCGTCCGAATGACCGACAGCTACCGCGACTCCGACGCAGATCTAACGAACTACATCGCCTTCGCTGGCCCGCCCCAGGACGGCTGCCTCGTCATAGCTGGCGACGAGGGAGCCTCCACCAGCGAGGTTAGGGAGTGGTATATCGACTATCCGGCACCGGTAGACAGCGGCCCAAGTCTGGCTCCGAGCCTAGGCGTCCTGTTCTTCCTATGGACCAAACAGCTGACAGAGGCCTACACCTTTAGCGGAGGACTTTGGCACCCTGAGGACCCACTGCCTTTGCCAAAGGTCTGGTAGTCCGCTGCTATGCCGGTCGTCCGGCACAGCACTGGGGACCGAGTTGCGCGGGCTTCTCTCCGCGTGCCGTGGCGCGGATCTGCGCGCGGTGGACGTCGTCTGGGAGTTCGCGTGTTTTCAGCAAGGCGTTGGTCAGCAGCAGCCGGAGCGGGAATCCAGGCGGTCGGCTTCTCCGCTGCGGCTTTTCGTAGGTCCGACGCCATTCACGTGGCGATTGGCTTGGTGGGCTGCGAGGGCGCCGGTCAGTTCATCCGCTGGACGTGGCTTTTCGCGCGTCCTTGCCATGCTCGGCGCTCCCAAGTCGCCCGCTCACGTTTGGCTCTAACGGTGCAAGAACCGCCTCGGAGAGGGGCGGGTGAGAAGCGCTTACGTACTCGCCAGGAGCTAGTGTCGGCGCGACATCCCGAGGAATCTGTGCCGCCCACCTCAGCGGTCCGACGC
>JAEZDB010000478.1 GCA_023429855.1 Actinomycetes bacterium | reverse complement strand
GCGCTCCCCCTGTAGCGCGCGGCGACCGGGCGAGAGCGAATCGACCGAAGTCAGGTTCACTGCAACCCCCGTGCGTCGGTTGTACCACCGATTCCGCGGTGTGGGGAATCGAGAGTTTCGCCGTTCGTTGCGTGATCAACGACACGTCCCGAGTTTCTTGCCGATCGTCAAGAGAACGGACATCCATGGGACCTAAGCACTGGCCGTATGTTGGACGAATAGCGACGCTATAGATTCAAGTAGATGGCGACCGTTCGGTAAGCGACATATATAGCTGTCCCCGTTTTATGGGGCATTTCGCGCTGCGTGGCGCCTTGCGGACGGCCTGCCGTCCCGTGGCATGCGCCGGTCCAGGCGAACAAACTGGACGGGTCGCTCAGCGGCTGGGCTCCGCGGCTCGCCGGGGCCGGGCTGGATAGGGTGCGCCCGTGCGCGTTGTGACCGTAATCGGCAACCGTCCGCAGTTCGTGAAGGCGGCGGCGGTGTCGCCGCTGCTGCGGTCTCGCCATGACGAGGTGCTGGTCCACACCGGCCAGCACCACGACGACGAGCTCAGCCAGGTTTTCGTCGACCAGCTCGGCGCGCCGCAGCCTGAGCGCGAGCTGCACATCCATGGCGGGTCCAACACGGAGCAGACGGCCCGCATGCTGGCCGCGCTCGTCCCGTTGCTCAGTGAGCTGTCGCCCGACGCGGTACTCGTCTACGGCGACACGAACTCGACGCTCGCCGGAGGCATCGCCGCCGCGCAGATGCGGATCCCGTTGGTCCACGTGGAGGCGGGCCTGCGGTCGTTCGATCGGGCGATGCCGGAGGAGCTGAACCGCGTCCTCGTCGACCACGCGGCCGATTTGCTGCTCCCGCCGACCGAGGCGTCGGCCGACCAGCTGCGGAAGGAGTCGGTGGCCGGCCGGATCGAAGTCGTCGGCGACGTGATGATCGACGTGGCCCACCGTACGCGTGCCGCGTCGATGGCGCGCGGCGCCGAACTGCTGGAGGAGCGCGGCCTCGAACGCGGGGGCTTCGCCGTCGCGACGCTTCACCGGGCCGGCAACGTCGACACGCCCGGCAAGCTGTCGGCCGCGCTCGACGTGCTCACCGGCATCGGCGTTCCCGTCGTGCTGCCGGTCCACCCGCGTACGGCGGCGCGCCTCGACGAGTTCGGCTTGCGGGAGCGCGCCGACCACGAACTGATCCTCGCGCCGCCTCTCGGCTACCTCGACTTCAGTGGGCTCCTCCTGCATGCGAAGGCGGTGTTGACCGACTCGGGCGGTGTGCAGAAGGAGGCCTACGTGGCAGGCGTGCGCTGCATCACGCTCCGCGACACCACGGAGTGGACGGAGACCGTCGGCGCCGGCTGGAACACCCTTGTCGCCCTCGACGCTGGCGCCGCCCGCGAAGCGCTCGCCCAACCGCTGCCCGCAGCCCGCCCCGACCTCTACGGCGACGGCGACGCCGCCGAGCGCGTCATCGAGGCGATCGAGCGCCTCATGGGCGACTGAGCGTCGCGCTGTACGGTTCCGGCCGCCAGGCCGGAACCGGACCGCGCGATCCGCAGCGGGCGGGCGCGCCCCCACCCCGGCGCGTCGACCAAAGCCTCCAGGCGCCCAAGCCCAGACCTCGCCCCAAAACGCAGAAGGCCCGGCATGATGCCGAGCCTTCTGAACAAGTGCCCCCCGAAGGAATCGAACCTTCAACCTTTGGATTAAGAGTCCACTGCTCTAACCAATTGAGCTAGAGGGGCGTATGGGGTTTGCGCCGGAGCGCGAGCCGCGCCGCAGTCAAGTGGCGCGGCGGCAAATAGTAGCGGGACCGGGCCGTCGCTTGCGTCGCGACTGGCCCGGCCCCGTCTACGGGCCGATTACTGGAGGTTCGGGAGGGTCGGTAGCTGCGGCTTGGTCGAGTCGCCACCTGCGCCGCCAGCGCCGCCGGCCTCTTCTTGCGCCTTCGCGAGGGCTTCCTGCTGCTTCTTGATGCTGGCTTCGACCTCGTCGAGCTGCTTGGCGATCGCATCGCGGCGGGTCTTGTTGGGGGCGAGCGCGAGGGCGCGGGCGCGGGCTTCCTTGGCCTTGTCGGCGTTGCCGCTGGCGAGGGCGTAGACGGCGAGCTGGGCGTAGAGGCCGGAGCTCGGCTTGCGCGTGACCAGGACGGCTTCGAGGGCGCGCGCGGCCTTGTCGTACTTCGACACGCCGGGGAAGGCGTAGAAGCTGGAGAAGAGGATGGCGGTGCTGCCGTCGGGCTTGGCCGGGCCGAGCGCGAGGTACTTGGTCCAGGCGGAGTCGGCGGCGTCGACGAGCGCTTGGCCGCCGTCCTCGACGACTTGGCCGTTGGCGTCGAGGCCGGACTGCGTTGCGATCTGCAGGCGCGCCTTGGCGAGCTTCGCGGCAGCAGCCTCGTCCTTCGGGTTGGCAGCGAGGGCCTTTTCCGCGGCCTCGGCGTTCTTCTTCGCGGCCTCGTCGACGGGGGTCTCAGCGTCGGTGAAGATGTTGGCGATGCCTCCTTCACCGGTGGCGCCGCCGATGCCGAACAGGACCAGGCCACCGCCCATGAGGAGCGCGAGGGACGCAAACGTGACCTGCACGAAGCGTCGTCGGCTTGGGCTCTGGGTATCGAAAAGCATGGTGGGGGTTACCTAGGGAAGAGCAGGAGGTGAGTCGTCGTCGTCAAACGGAAGTGGTGCGTAGTCGGTCGCGAGCGCGGCCAGTGCTTCCTCGTCTGACTGGGGCTCGAGGGGCCGGTACCGCTCAAGCCAGGAGGCGGCAATGATACTCAGCTCGTAGAGCAGGACGAGCGGGGTCATCGCGAGGAGCATCGTGCCGGGATCCGGTGTGGGCGTGAGCACGGCGGCCACGATCGCGAAGATCACGATGGCGTAGCGGCGCCCGGACCGCAGCTGCGGGACGCTGATGATTCCCGAGCGGTTCACGGCGAGGATGCCGACGGGCAGCTGGAACATCAGCCCGACGCCGATGAGGAACGTCGTCACGAAGCTCACGGCTTCGCGGCCTTGGACCTGGATGTCGAACTCGTTGTCGTTGAAGTTCAAGAGGAAGTTCGCGGCCTGCGGGAGCACCAGGTAGTACGAGAACGCGACGCCGGCGATGAACAGGAACGGCACCATCACCATGAGCGGGAGCGCGACCTGCCGCTCGCGCGGCGTGAACGCCGGGATCACGAACGCGTAGATCTGGTAGAGCAGGAACGGCAGCGAGAGCAGCAGCGCGGCGTAGAGCGACGACCGGATCGTGACGAGGAACGGCTCGGTCACGCCGAGGGTGACGGGGCGCCGGTCGATGGCGGGCGCCTCGAGGTCGAGCTTGTCGAGGACCGCTTCGCGTTTGGCGATCTTGGCCTGGAGCGCCGCGACGCTCCTGCGCAGCTCGGCGTCGCCGGCAAGGGCTTTGCTGCCGCGCAGCTCGGTCACCGCGGAGCTGAGGTCGCCGGTGTCGGCGCGCAACGCCGCGATCGCGCGCGAGACGTTCTGCTGGAACGCGTACTGGACTTCGTCGGAGTCGAGCTGCTTGTCTTCGCGGGACTTGTTCGTGGAGAGCGCGTTGTCGATCGGCTTGGTGATGAACCCGAGGACGCGGTCGCTCTGCCAGAAGGTGACCGCAAAGATCACGGTCACGAACAGGAGCGAGACGAAGAGTCGGTTGCGGAGTTCGTCGAGGTGATCGACGAGCGTCAGCTGCTCCTCATGCCCGATGGGAGCGATGCGGCGCGCCATCAGGTGGCGCTAGCCGGCGTCGCTGGGCGGCGGCGTCGGTTTGGCGACCGGCTCCGACGGGATGCCGGGGGCCTGCTCTTCGGGGGTCGGCGGCGCCGTCGGCGTGATCGGCGACTCGCGGCGCGCTTCGACCTCGTGCTGCACCGGCGCGTCGTCGCCCTTGCTGGTGACGGAGTCCTTGAACTCGCGCATTCCTCCGCCGAGGCTCTTGCCGAGCTCGGGCAGCCGCTTGGCTCCGAAGAGCAGCAGCAGGATCACAAGGATGATGATCAGTTCTGTGGGGCCGAGCGGCATCGTCCAAGCAGCATAGATCCCAGAGATGAACAGATGCGCCGGGGCGATTGCACCGGCTCTCGGTCGATGCGGGTGCGCCGGGCCTGTTCGTGTGAAGGGAGCATGAAGACCCGAGGTTTGAGGGCCGTATGGCCCGAGATCTCGGGCCTTTTCAACTCTTTAGGGGGGACAAGGTCGATCAAGCGTCGATGGGGCGCTTCAAGCGCAGCGCAGGCCGGACCGACTGTTGGGCTGTCACGGAAGACGAAACCCAATGGCCCAGCAGACTCCCCGCACTCAGATCATCAAGCGCGTCACGCTCCCTTCAGGTAAGGAAGTTGACGTCGTCAGCTTCGTCGGCCCGGCGGCCGCGCAGGCGGCGATCATGCCGTCTTCGCGTAACGCCCCGCTGGCGTGCTGCCCCAATTGTGGGCACGACCGCGTCCAGCCGACTGGCTGGAGCGAGGTCGGTAGCTCCCACTGGCACGTAAACCTTCGCTGCCCGGACTGCGAGGAGCGCCGCGAGGCGATCTTCGGCCAGGACGAGCTCGACGAGTTCGACGTCGCCCTCGACGAAGGCACCCGTGCCGTCGCCGCCGACCTCGACCTGCTCGCCCGCGCGAACATGGCCGACGACATCGACCGCTTCACGAAGGCGCTCGACGGCGGGCACATCATGCCCGAGGACTTCTAGACCACCCTCTTTCCCCAAGTGTCCCCCAAGCCCGCCGCAGGCGAGCTCAAGGGCATCGGCCGCGCGGTCTCTCTCCCGCATCACGGCCCACCAACACGGCAAACGCCAGGCACCAGAGCGGGGTGTCTGGCGTTCGTCGTTGTGGGGCGCTAGCTCGCGCGGTCGACGAGCCCGCGGGCGGCCAGCGCCAGCGCTTCGCGCTGCGGTGCCGCACCCGGCAGGCCGCTGATCGCGCCCTGGGCGGCGTCGATGCGGGCGTGCGC
>JAEZDB010000466.1 GCA_023429855.1 Actinomycetes bacterium | reverse complement strand
GCGGGGGCCGGGGCGGCAGCCGGGGCAGCGGGCGCCTGGGCGGCAACAGGTGCTGCCTTGCCTTTGCCCTTGAGCCCGGCGACGAGCGCCTTTGCCTTAGCCTCGGCCTTGGCGGCCTTGGCTTCGGCCTTCGCAGCTTTGGCTTCGGCCTTGGCGACCTTGGCCTGTGCCTTGGCGGCCTTCGCCTTGGCCTTGGCTTCCGCCTTGGACGAGGAGTCTTTCTTGAGTGCCATCGAAGTCAGTCCAGTCCTCTAATAGACGTCGAGTCGGTAGCGGTGGTCGCGCTTGAGCTCGGCGAGGTACTCCTCGGCGGCCTCGGCGTCCTTGCCACCGTGCTCGGCGACGATGTCGCGCAGCGCCACGTGCACGTCGGGCGCCATGTTGTTGGCGTCGCCGCAGATGTAGAGCGAGGCGCCGTCCTCAAGCCAGGCGTACACGTCGGCGCCACGGGTGCGGAGCTTGTCTTGCACGTAGGTGCGAGGCTGCTTGTCGCGCGAGAAGGCCGGATCGAGGCGGGTGAGCGTGCCGTTCTTCAGCCAGTCCTGCCACTCGACCTGGTAGAGGAAGTCGCTGCGGAAGTTGCGCTCGCCGAAGAAGAGCCACGACTTGCCGGAAGCCTCGCGCGCCTCGCGCTCCTGCAGGAACGAGCGGTACGGAGCCACGCCCGTTCCGGCGCCGATCATGATCATCGACGCGTCGTCGGCCGGGAGGCGGAAGTGGCTGTTCTCGGAGATGTACACCGGGATGGTGTCGTCGTCGGTGAGCTTGCCGAGGTAGCCCGAGGCGACGCCGAACCGCTCCATGTCGTGGAGCGAGTAGTGCACGGTGCTGACCGTGAGGTGGGCCTCGTCCTCAGCGACCGCCAAGCTCGACGCGATCGAGTAGAGCCGCGGCTGCAGGGGGCGCAGGCCGGCGACGAACTGCTCGGCCGTGATGCCCGTGACCGGGAACCGCCGCACGAAGTCGATCGGGTGGTGCTCCTCGAAGAAGTCGGTGCGGTGCTTGGCGTCGCCGTCGACGAGCTTGGCCAGCTCCGTCGACCCGCTCAGCTCAGCCCACTGGGTGAGGAAGCGCGGCGTCGAGGCCGTGATCTCGAGCGTGTCGGTCAGGGCGTCGCGCAGCGGCGTGGGCCCGGCCTTGAGTTCGACCGTCTCGCTGCCGGTGAGGTTCAGCTCGTGCAGCAGCGCGTCGACGACCGTGGGGTCGTTCTTGGCGACGATGCCGAGCGCGTCGCCCGGCTCGTAGGTGAGGCCCGAGCCCTCGAGCGACAGCTCGACGTGGCGGGTCTCCTTCGTGGAGCCGCGGCCGGTGAGGACGAGGTTCTCCAGGATCGCGGCCGGGAACGGGTTGCGCTTGGAGAACGCCGACGGCGGAGCGGCCGGCGCGGCGCCGTTGACGGCGGTGGCGCCGTTGACGCTCGGGGCGGCCGGCGCGGGCTGTGCCTCGGGCTTGAGGCGGTCGACGATCGCGGCGATCCACGCGTCGGCGTCGTCCTCGTAGTCCACGTCGCACTCGACGCGGTCGGCGAGGCGGTCGGCGCCGAGCTCGGCCAGACGCTCGTCGAGGATGCGGCCGGCGGCGCAATAGTGCTCGTAGGTCGAATCGCCGAGGGCCAGAACGGCGAACCGCACGCCCGGCAGCTTCGGGGCGCGCTTGCCCTGGATGAACTCGAAGAAGTCGACGGCGGCCGGCGGCGGCTCGCCCTCGCCATGCGTGGCGGCGATGATCAGGACGTCTTGCTCATCCTTGAGTCCGCGCGACTTGTAGTCGGCGAGATCGGTCACGCGCGTGGGGACGCCGGTCTGCTCGGCGGCCGCGGCGAGCATGCCGGCGAGCTCCTTGGAGTTGCCGGTGTCGGTCGCGTAGAGGATCGAGGCGAGGCGGGCGGCCGGTGCGGGGGCGGCCTCGGCTGGGGCGAGCGCCGGGGTACCGGGTCCGAGCGCGGGGACCGGTGCGGCCCCCGCGGTCAGCGCTGCGGCAGCGGTGTTGGTGCGGCCCGCGAGGTAGCCGCTGATCCAGATGGCCTGGTTGTGGTCGATCGAGGAGGCGAGCAGCTCGACCTGCTGCATCTGCTCAGCCGTAAGGATCGACGACGCTGCTGCTGTCACGTAGGGCTACCGGTTGGGAGGGTCGAGAGAAGGGGTGCGCGCGGAGAGCGGAACACCGAGACCGGAGTGTAAAGGAATGAAAGCCTGCGGGGTTTTGCTACTTTGGGGAGACGTGTCGAACGCCGAACCACAGCTTCCCGACCTCGAAGACGCCACGGCCGCCGAGGTCGTGCGGTGGGCCACCGAGACTTTCGGGCAGGGCCTTGCGCTGGCCTGCTCCTTTCAAAAGGAGGAGTCGGTCCTGCTCGACTACCTCTTCGCGGCCGACTCCAAGGCGCGGGTTTTCGCCCTCGACACCGACCTGCTCTTCCCCGAGACCTACGACCTGCTGGCGACGGTCGAGGAGAAGTACTCGACGAAGATCGAGCGCTGGCGGGGGCCAACGCTCGAAGCCCAGGCGGCCGAGCACGGCGCCGAGCTGTGGAAGAGCAACCCCACGGCCTGCTGCCAGCTGCGCAAGATCGGTCCGCTCAAGGACGGCCTCGGCAAGCTCGACGCCTGGATCACCGGCATCCGCCGCGACCAGTCCCCGGCCCGCGCGAACGCGAAGAAGGTCGAGTGGGACGCGCAGTTCGGCCTCGTGAAGATCAACCCGCTCGCCGACTGGAGCGACAAGGACGTCTGGCGCGAGGTCCACGCTCGCTCGCTGCCGTACCACCCGCTGCACGACCAGGGCTTCGCCTCGATCGGCTGCGTGCCGTGCACCAACCCCGGCGAGGGCCGCGAGGGCCGCTGGGCCGGGACCGGCAAGGTCGAGTGCGGCCTCCACGAGGACCAGCAGGACGGCGCCCCGGCCAAGGGCGCCGCCGACCACTCCGCTGTGAAGGTCGCCTAGCCCAGTGTTCGGGATCGACCCGCAGTTCATCGCCTTCGGCCTGGTCGTCGGCATCCTCGTCGGCCTCACCGGCATCGGTGGCGGCTCGCTGATGACACCGCTGCTCCTGTTGGCCGGCGGCATTCCGCCGACGATCGCGATCGGTACCGATCTGGCCTATGGCGCGGTGACGAAGACCGTCGGCGGCTGGCGCCACCTGCGTGCCGGCACGGTCGACCTGGGCATCTCCAAGTGGCTGGCGTTCGGGTCGGTGCCCGGCTCGCTCGTGGGCGTGTGGATCAGCGAGAAGCTCGCGGCGTACTACGGCGCCGACTACCAGGACGTCCTGATGACAGCCGTCGCTGCGGCGCTGCTGCTCGTCTCGGCGGCGATCCTGTTTCGCGTCTACTTCCTGCCGCACCTCAAGCACTCAGAGCGGCACACCGTCGACCTCGACCGGCGCACGAAGACCGCGGCCGTGGGCTTCGGCCTGATCCTCGGCGCGATCCTCGGCATCACGTCGGTCGGCTCTGGCGCCCTGATCGGGCTGGCGCTCATTCTCTTCTTCCGGCTGACCCCGCACCGCGTGGTCGGTACCGACGTGTTCCACGCGGCGATCCTGCTGTGGACCGCCGCGATCGCGCACGGCGCCGCCGGCAACATCGACTACGGGCTCACCGCTGCCCTGCTGATCGGCTCGATTCCGGGCGTCATCATCGGCACCGCCCTGCTGCCCAAGGTGCACGCCGACGCCCTGCGCCCGGCGCTGGCCTGCGTGCTTCTGGCCGCCTCGCTCGGCGTGGCCACCAAGGCCGGCATCGGCGTGCCGCCCGTGCTGATCGTCGCGCTCCCGCTGGTTGCCGGCTGGGTCGCGTGGATGTTCCACCGCTCCCGCTCGCGGGCCGAGGCCGCGGCCGCCGCCGAGGCCGCCGCGGCGGAGGGCCGTGCCGCCGGGCCGCCGAGTCCGAGTAGTTCCAAGTCTCCTGTTCGACCGGTGCGAGGTGCCGCGTGACTTCCCCGCCCCAGACGTTGAGCGCCCCGGTGCTCACCAAGCTCGAGGCTCTCGAGGCCGAGGCGATCCACATCTTCCGCGAGGTGGCCGCCGAGTTCGAGAAGCCCGTGCTGCTGTTCTCCGGCGGCAAGGACTCGATCGTCCTGCTGCGGCTCGCCGAGAAGGCGTTCCGGCCGGGCAAGTTCCCGTTTCCGCTGCTGCACGTCGACACCGAGCACAACTTCCCCGAGGTCATCGAGTACCGCGACCGCCGCGCCGAGGAGCTCGGCGAGCGGCTGATCGTCGCGTCGGTGCAAGACACGATCGATGCGGGGCGCGTGCAGGACAACACCGGCGTGCGGTCGTCGCGCAACCGCCTGCAGACGACCACGCTGCTCGACGCGATCGAGGAGCACGGCTTCGACGCCTGCTTTGGCGGCGCCCGCCGCGACGAGGAGCGCGCCCGCGCGAAGGAGCGCATCTTCTCCTTCCGCGACGACTTCGGCGGCTGGGATCCCAAAAACCAGCGCCCTGAGCTGTGGAACCTCTACAACGGTCGCGTCCGCCAAGGCGAGAACGTGCGCGTGTTCCCGATCTCGAACTGGACCGAGCTCGACGTGTGGCAGTACATCGCCGCCGAGGGCATCGAGCTGCCGTCGATCTACTTCGCGCATGAGCGCGAGGTGTTCCGCCGCGACGGGATGCTCTACGCCGCTCACCCGCTCGTCGAGCGCGACGAGCGCGACTCCGAGCCGTTCACTACCAAGGTCCGCTACCGCACGGTCGGCGACCTCACCATCACCGGCGCCGTCCAATCCGAGGCCGACACGCTCGACGACGTCGTCGCCGAGATCGCCGCCACCGACGTGACCGAACGCGGCGAGACCCGCGCCGACGACCGCGCCAGCGAGGCCTCCATGGAGGACCGCAAGACCGAGGGGTACTTCTAGAGATGGCTGCCGCTGCTGCACTCCTTGAAGGCGAGGCCTTCGAGGCCCGCCACGCCGAGCTCGAGCGGATCGGCCACGCCGATCTCGTGCGCGTCGCCACCGCCGGCTCCGTCGACGACGGCAAGTCGACCCTGATCGGCCGGCTGCTCTACGACTCCAAGCAGGTCCTCTCCGACCAGCTCGCCGCCGTTGAGGCGGCGTCGGTGCGCCGTCACGGCGAAGGCGTCCTCGATCTCTCGCTGCTCACCGACGGCCTGCGCGCCGAGCGCGAGCAGGGCATCACGATCGACGTCGCCTACCGCTACTTCACGACGGGCCGCCGCACGTTCGTGCTCGCCGACACGCCCGGCCACGTGCAGTACACCCGCAACATGGTCACGGGCGCTTCGACCGCCGACGTGGCGATCGTGCTCGTCGACGCGCGCCAGGGCGTGGTCGAGCAGACCCGCCGCCACCTCTTCATCGCGGCGCTGCTCGGCATCCGCCACATCGTCGTGGCACTCAACAAGATGGACCTCGTCGATTGGTCGCAGGACCGCTTCGAAGAGCTCTCCGAGGAGCTGCAGGCGCTCGCCGCCACGCTGGGCGAGGACGACGTGCGGATCATCCCGATCAGCGCCCTCCACGGCGACAACGTGACGACCCGGTCGGACGCGGCCCCGTGGTACACCGGCCCGCTGCTGCTCGAGACCCTCGAGACGGTGCCGGTGATCGGCGACCAGAACCGCACCGACCTGCGCTTCCCCGTGCAGTGGGTCATCCGCCCCGGCGACGCGACCAGCCACGAGCTCCACGACTACCGCGGCTACGCCGGCCAGGTCGCGTCGGGCGTCCTCACACCCGGCCAAGAGGTCACAGTGCTCCCGAGCGGCCGCTCCTCCAAGATCGCCGGCATCGAGCTGCTCGGTAAGCAGCTCGACCAGGCTGTGCCCGGCCAGTCCGTCACGGTGCTGCTCGAAGACGACATCGACGTGAGCCGCGGCGACGTCCTCGCCGCTGCCTCCGCCGCGCCTGAGCCCGTCCGCGAGCTCGAAGCCGACATCTGCTGGATGAGCGACCGCCCGCTCAGCCCCGGCGCCCGCCTGCTGCTCAAGACCACGACGCAGACGACGCCCGTCAAGTTCGACGGCTTCGTCGACCAGCTCGACCTCGACACCCTCACCCGCGACGGCGACCTGCCCGAGCAGCTGAACCTCAACGGCATCGCCGGCGTGCGCCTGCGCTCCAAGCGCCCGCTCGTCGTCGACCCCTACACCGTCAACCGCGCAACCGGCGCGTTCATCCTCATCGACGAAGGCACGAACGACACGGTCGCCGCGGGGATGGTCCGCGGCTAGCGGGCTCGGCGCCTGCAGGGGCGCTGAGTCGCTGCGGCGCCGACGGCCTGTTCGGTTGCGGGCAGCTGCGGTGCTGGCGCCCGCGCGGGGGTAGCCCCCGGGCCGACACCCTTCCGTTCCTTCGCTGGCGCTCATTCACTGCGGTCGCAACGGTCGTCCCGGGGCCTACCCCCACCCGGGCCGACTGATTGCGGCGCCATAGCCGTCGGTGGCTCCGGAGTCGACGCGCACGGACCGTGGTCCACTGTCGTCAGGCGACAGCGGACCACGGTCCGTGTGCGTTTCAGGGAGAACAGATGCCGTGGGATGCCGCTGGCTTTTTGGAACGAGATTCTGAAAGTCGTTCTGAAATGCGCTTATTCGATGCGTATCGTCTCGGCCACGCCGCGGCCGGGACGGGTTCGCGGCTGGACCGGCCCCAGGGGAGGGGCCGGTCCCAAGCTTGTTTTCCACTGACCTCTGGGAGGGTCTGTGCCTCTAGTCGCGATTTCCGCGGCGGCAGGTCTCGTCGTCGGCGCCACGCTGGCCACGGCTGGCCTCGCCACCATCACGCATCTGCTCAAGCCTGCTGCCGCCGGGGCGTAGGCACGCCGATCACGCCGGCCGCCGCCCAACGTGGCGCGAACGTCACAGCACGCACAAGGTACGACGCGCAACAATGTGCGTCCGCGGTGCTGACCTCCGCGAACCTCCCGCGACCCCCACCGCACGAGACTCATGCCGCAGCTCACGATCGAGGCGCCCGCCGTCGACTCCATCGACCTGGTCCTCGCCGCCTGGAGTGAGGCCGCGCCCGCGGTCGACGCAGCGCTCGCCGGCCTCGACGCCGCCGAGCTCGACGCACTCGACGCCCAGCTGCAGCTGCGCCTCGACGGCTCCCAGATCCCCCTGTGGGACATGCGCGCCGGCAGCGCCGCGTAACCGCCGAACGGTCTATCGCTCGCTCACCGGCGAGCGAGTCGGCTCGCGCCGCCGCCGCCGCCGCGCGCGAACTCGAGCAACCGCCTCGCGCCCATGGGCCGGCCGCGCGAATGCGGTCCATCCATGGACCGAGTGCTGGGGGAAGCTTCGTGCGGGGGGCGCAGCGCACCCGCCGACTTTGCGCCGGTTAACCGAGGATCTTGCGGGGCATAAAACGGTCCATCCGTGGACCACAGGTCGTCCGTGACTGCGGCAGCGCTCGTCGAGATCCGCGGCCGCGCCGGAGATGCACGGCGTCGCGAAGGTCGATGAGCACTGCACACCCACACCATCGGCACCCTGCGCCTGCAGATCTGTGCGCTCGATCAAGTGACTGGACCACTTCTGGGCGGCTGGCCTAGGCCGATCGGACAAAATCGCCCATTTTCTGGTTTTGCGCTCAGTCGAACGGCTAGCGCGAATCGGGGAGTTCTGACCCGGATTAGACCCTCCAGGACTCCTTGATTGTTGGGCGGGCGCGGCAATCGGGGAGTTTTGACCGGGGTTAGACCCTCCAGGACTCCTTGATTGTTGGGCGGGCGCGGGGCTGGCGGGCGCGGGGCTGGCGGGCGCGGTGGCGCTGTGGACGTCGCTCGCCTAGCGGTCGAGCCAGGCGAGCACGGCGAGCACCCGCCGGTGGTCCTCGCCGGTGTTCGTGAGCCCGAGCTTCTCGAAGATGCCCGTCACATGGCGCTCCACGGCGCGCTCCGAGAGAAAGAGCTCGCCAGAGATCGCGCGGTTGGTGCGTCCCTCGGCCATGCGCGAGAGCACCTCGGTCTCCCGCTCCGTCAGAGAGTCGAGCGGGCCGCCAGAGCCCGTCTTGCGGCCGAGCATCATCGACACGACCTCGGGGTCGAGGGCGGAGCCGCCGTTGCCGACGCGGCGGACCGATTCAACGAAGCGATCCGGGTCGGCAACACGGTCCTTGAGCAGGTAGCCGGCGCCCTCGGCGCCGGCGCCAAGCACCCGCGGGGCGGAGTGCTCCTC
>JAEZDB010000406.1 GCA_023429855.1 Actinomycetes bacterium | reverse complement strand
GGCGAAGGCTGACCAGGAGAAGGCCGAGCAGGCCAAGGCCGAATCGCTCCCGGCACCCGCTCCGTCAGCGACCGATGCGCGCGCGGCCACGATGGCGCTCAGCGAGTTCGACCGCACGGCTCCCAGCGAGGCGCCCGCCGAACCCGAGCCGGAGCCCGAGGCGCCGGCCGCCGAGGCCGCTCCCGAGCCGGCACCGCGACGCCGGGGCGACACCGACATGGCCGCGCTCATGCGCGAGCTGAGCAGCCTGTCCGGCGAGGGCGAGAAGCCCAGGCCCGCCGCCGGGGCCACCCCGCCCGCGGCATCGAATCCGCCTCAGCCGAAGAAGGCCGCTGCGGCCAAGCCCGCCCAGCAGCCCAAGCCCAAGAAGCGCGGACTGTTCGGCCGCTGATCCGCTGCGCTGCCTGCCTGACCAACTGATCTGCCCGCCCAGCTGGGTCGGCGGTGCCACGCCGAGCTGCGCCGTGCTGCGCATACTGACCGGATGAGAGCCGTCGTCCAGGTCGTCAGCAGCGCGCACGTCGAGGTCGACGGCGAGGTGATCGGCAAGCTCGGGTCGCCCGGCCTGGTCGCGCTGGTGGGCGTCACCCACGACGACGACGCCGCGAAGGCCCACGCGCTGGCGCGCAAGCTGCACGAGCTGCGCATCCTCGACGACGAGAAGTCGTGCTCGGACACGGGTGCGCCGCTGCTGGTGATCAGCCAGTTCACGCTCTACGGGGATGCCCGCAAGGGCCGGCGCCCGACCTGGAACGGCGCCGCGCCGGGGCCGGTGGCCGAGCCCTTGGTCGACGAGGTGGTGGCCGAACTCCGTCGCCGCGGCGCCACCGTCGAGACCGGTCGCTTCGGCGCCGAGATGAAGCTGTCCCTGGTCAACGACGGCCCCCGCACCCTCATCCTCGACCTCTGACCCCGCCCCACCCCGCGGTGTCGAGAAGGTCGCCTTCATACGCATAGGCGGGCATCAGGCGCCATTCACGGCGCACGCTGCGCGGCAACGTCGTTCCGAGAATGTCCGCAAACTGCCGCCTATGCGTATGAAGGCGACCTTCTCGACGAAAAAGGGGGGGTCAGGCGCCGGAGCGGCGGAGGACGTGGATGGCTGTGCGGGCGAGGATGATGAAGTCGAGCGGAATGGACCAGTTCTCGACGTAGTAGAGGTCGAGGCGCACCGCGTCGTCCCACGACTGCTCCTCGCGGCCGCCGCTGACCTGCCAGAGCCCGGTGATGCCCGGCCGCACCAGCAGCCGTCGCCGCGTCGACCCCTCGAACTCCTCGTCCTTGACCGCGAGCGGACGCGGTCCGACCAGCGACATGTCGCCGCGCACCACGTTCCACAGCTGCGGGAGCTCGTCCAGCGAGGACCGCCGCAGGAACCGCCCCACGCGCGTGATCCGCGGGTCGTCCTTGATCTTGAACAGCAGCCCGTCGCCCTCGTTCTGCGCGCGCAGCCCCGCCAGCCGCTCCTCGGCGTCGACGTACATGGTGCGCAGCTTCAGGCAGCGGAACTCCTGGCCGTCGCGCCCGATGCGCACCTGCCGGAAGAACGCCGGCCCGCGACTGTCGAGCCGCACCGCGATCGCGGCGACGAGCAGCACCGGCGAGAGCAGCACGAGCCCCACCAGCGCGCCGACGCGGTCGATCGTGCCCTTGATCACGCGGCGCATGCCGGCGAACTCGGGCTCCTCGACGTGCAGCAGCGGCAGCCCGGCCACGGGCCGGATGCTGATGCGCGGCCCCGCGACGTCGGTGACGGCGGGCGCCACGATCAGGTCGACGCCCGACCCCTCGAGCGCCCACGAGATGCGCCGCACGTCCGCGGAGTGCACCTCGGGGGATGCGCTGATCGCCACGGTGTCGGCACCGCTCAAGGCCACTGCGGCGACCACGTCGTCGATCCCGCCGAGCACGGGCACGCCGTCGGTCACACGCATCGACTCGTCGGCGCGCGGCAGGCACGCACCGACCACGGCGAACCCGGCGTCGGGTTCGAGCCGCAGCTGGGCCACGAGATCGGCCACCCGCCGGCGGTCACCGACCACGACGACGCGGTGCAGGAACTGGCCACGGTGGCGACGGCGCTGCAGCCAGCGCCGCGCGAGGAAGCGCACGAGCAGAAGCAGCACCAGCCCGGCCGGCAGGGCGACCGCGACGAACCCCCGCGCGATCTCCAGCTTGAAGATGTACGAGACGACGGCGATGGTGCCGAAGGCCCGCAACGTGCCGACGGTGACGGACTTGAACTCGTCGGAGCCGACGCCGAGGTTGCGCACCTCGTAGCTCGCGGCGTAGGCGAGCATGAAGAGCCACAGGGTGCTGATGACCGACGCGGTGAACAGCGCCGGCATGCCGCCGACCGGCGCACCGGGTTCGCGCGCTCCGAACCGCGTCTCATAGCCGATCCACATCGAGAGCGCGATGACCGCGAGGTCGAGCAGCACCAGCGCCAGGACGTAGCGGCCCTGCCAATCCACCCGCTCACCCACCGGAGCGACCGATAGCGCCGAGGGGTTGGTTTCGTCGATCGAGGCGTCGGTGGTGCGGCGGCGCGGTACGTCGACCGGGTGCGCGCAGGTCCCCGCGCTCTGCTCCGTTCGAGCCACGGGTCCGCCTCTCATCCTAGGGTCGGCGCACGATCTGCGTGTCCGTCGCCGTACCGACCCCTCAGCATTACAGTATCGGCGTACGAGTCCCAGCCCTGGAGCCGTGTTCGGCGGCACGCCGAGCAGTCCGAACCCGACCAGACCGAACCGATGCGAGCGGAGCGTGCGGCAGGTGAGCGGGCCGACCGGAACCCAGGACGTCCTGGTCGTCCGATGCGCGGGTGTACCGATCTCGTCGTGCGAGCCCACCCGAGCCGCCGACCTGCTGATCGAACTCGCCCGTACCACTGAGCGCGGCATCGACGTGCATCTGTGCAACGCGTACACACTCGCCCTCGCCGACTCCGATGAAAGTTACCGCGCGATGCTCGCCCGCGCGTCGATAAACTTCCCCGATGGCACGCCCGTGGTGTGGGCCAACCGACTGCGCCACCGCGGCTCCGGTATCCCGACGCGCCCCGTCCGAGGTCCCGGCTTGTTCCTCGAAGTGTTCGGGCGCGGCAGCCCGTTGGGCATCAAGCACTACCTGCTCGGTGGCACGCCGGAGGTGCTCAAGGCGCTCGAACACAACCTGCGCGAGCGGTTCCCCGATGCGCGCATCGTGGGTGCCGAATCGCCGCCGTTCCGTCCGCTCACCGAGGACGAACGCGAGGCCCAGGACGAACGCATCCGCGCGTCCGGCGCCGAAATCGTGTGGGTGGGCCTCGGCACCCCGAAACAGGACTGGGAGTGCGCACGCCTGCGCGACCGCTTGCCGAGTGTTTTTGTCGCGGTCGGCGCGGCGTTCGACTTCGCCGCCGGTACGAAGTCGACGGCGCCGCAGTGGATGCAGAACAACGGACTGGAGTGGGTTCACCGGCTCGCGAGCGAACCACGCCGACTCTCCAAGCGCTACCTCTTCGGCAACGCGCGGTTCTTGGTGGCGGCACTGCGCAACCGGCGATGAAGATCGTCGTCGCACACAACCGCTACCGGTCGGACGTGCCGTCCGGCGAGAACGCCGTCGTCGAGGCCGACATCGAGGACCTGCGCAGCGCGGGCGTCGAGGTCGTCCCGGTGATCGCCGACAGCGACCGCGTCGCGCTGCGCTCGCCGCTCGGACTGGTCGAGGCGGCGGCCGGTCCGGTGTACGCGCCGCGAGGCGTACCGCGCTTTCGCGAGGTGCTCGAACGCGAGCAGCCGGACGTCGTCCACGTGCACAACGTCTTCCCGCTGCTGAGTCCGTCGATCGTCCGGACCGCGCGTGATCTCGGCGTGCCGGTGGTGCAGACGGTCCACAACTTCCGTCACGACTGCGTCGCGGGCACCTACTTCCGCGACGGCGCGATCTGCACCGACTGCGCGGGCCGGCGGTTCGCGACGCCCGCGGTCGAGCACGGCTGTTACCGCGGCTCGCGCGCGCAGACCGTACCGATGGCGATCGGGCGCAGCGTCCACCGCTCGACCTGGCTCGGCGTCGAGCACTTCCTCGCGCTCACCGGCTTCCACGCCGAGTACCTGCAGGCGCTGGGGGTGCCGCCCGAGCGGATCACGGT
>JAEZDB010000069.1 GCA_023429855.1 Actinomycetes bacterium | reverse complement strand
GCGCGGCGTCGAGCACGGCGACGGCGCTCGGCAGTTCACCGGGCTTGCCCGCCAGCTGGCGCGCGCAGAACGGGTCGGAGACGGCCGTGCTGGCGACGCCGGCCCACCGGCTGCGCGGGCCTTGCCTCGCGCCTGGCGCGTCGGCGGCTGGAACCGGACCGTCGTCGGGGGCGAGCTGGTACGTGGCCTGCCAGGTCGCGGGCAGCCGGTAGGTGCGGTGCCAGACGTCGGTGCCTGGGATGCGGTGTAGGACGCTCTCGTCCCAGACGCTCGGGTCGGTGACCTTGTTGAGCAGGAGCATCACCGTCCGCGTGCCGATGCGCGTGCCGTGCCGGTCGCGCCAGAGGAACGTGACGGCACGGTCGCCGGGAGCATCGGGCCACGGCGACTCGACGAGCGGGGTGCCGGTTTCGATCACCCCGGCCCAGAAGGCGGCGGTCAGCGCCTCGCGGGCGGCGTCGCCCTCAGCGCCGGCGAGGGCCGCCTCGAGCGCGGCGATGCGAGCGCTCGGCACGATGCGCGGGGGCGGGTACTTCGTGACCCGCGGCGGGCGGCTGGGCAGCGTCACTGCGCGCCGAGATTTCGCGCGATGTCGTCGACGATCACCTTCGCGGCGATGGGCCCTCCGGCGCTGGTCCATGCCGAGCCGTCGACGGGGATCACCTGGTTTGCCTTGTAGGCCTTGAGTCGCGTGAATCCGGGCGTGTCTTTGGCGTACGCGATGGCCTGCTGGGCCGAGGCGACGTCGGCTGGTGTGTCGACGCCACCCGCGTCGGCGCTGCCGCCGCCGAGCGCGCCGAAGAAGATCCAGTCGCCGTCGATCGCTTCGAGCTCTTCGAGGCTGACGGGGATCGAGTGGCCGGGCCCCTTGAGCGCCTGCGATTTCGGGCGCTGCAGGCCGATGTCGGTCAGCACGCGGCCGGCGATCAGCTCGTTGCCGAAGACGGCTGGCAGGCCGATGCCGGCCCAGCGGACCACAGAGATCTGCTGGTCGGTCTTGCCCTTGAGGGCGAGCTTGGTCTCGTTCACGTGCTGGTCGTAGGCGGCGAGCACGTCGGCGCCCTCCGTCTTGCGTCCGAGCGCATCGGCGGTCTGCTCGAAGGCGGTGCGCCAGTCGGCGCCCGTCTTGCTCACGAACACGGTCGGCGCGATCTGGCGGAGCTTGTCGATCACGGCTGCGTCCTGGAAGGCCGTGCCGTCGAGCAGGATCACATCGGGCGCGAGCGCCGCGACCTGCTCCAGATTCGGCTGGCCGAGTCCGCCGACGCTCTTCACGTCCTTGGTACGCGCCTGCAAGTACGAGGGGATCGCGTTCTGGCCGCGACCGGCCGTGGTGCCGACCGGTTTGAGGCCGAGGGCGATCGTCGCGTCGAGGGTCGGCTCGCTCAGTGGCAGCACGCGTTCGGGCTTTCCCGGCACGGTGACCGCGACGCCCTTGGCGTCGGTGATCGTGCGCTCGGCGGCCGGGTCGTTCCCGCCGGTGGTTGACGCGTCGCCCTCGCCAGAGCCGCCGCACCCGCCGAGCCCCAGCAGGAGGACCGAGAGCGCCGCGACGATCGCGACGAGGGGGTGGGAGGCCCGAGCAGACATAAGGTTAGGCTAACCTTTCTTCCGTGTTGTTGGCTCGCTCGCCGGGCTGTGCAACGCACTCCGCTCGCTCACGACCCGCCGCCCGGAGGCCCGATGTCGACCGTCCGCTCCACCCGATCCACCCGCTTTTCGGCCTCGCAGCGCTCGCGCCGCCTTGCTGCAGTGCTGGCCAGCGGGGCCGTCGGTGTTGGCGCAGCTGCGCTGGCGTTGCCACAGGGCGCGGGGGCCGTCCCGCCGGGTGGCGCGAAGAGCAAGTCCAACGGCGCGAAGGTGACGATCTCCACGACCAAGGTCAAGGCCGGTGGCCGCATCAAGGTGACGGGCACGAACTGGAAGAGCAAGGGCTCGCGCACCGAGAAGGGCGCCAAGGTCACGGTCAAGCTCGACGACGGCATCATCCTCGCCGTCTTCCCGATCAAATCGAAGAAGTTCTCCGGCTACGTGACGATCCCCAAGCAGGTCAAGGCTGGCAGCCACTGGCTCCGCTTCCTCGCGGCGAAGCCGTCGACGAGCATCAAGAGCAAGACGTTCAAGGTCACGAAGTGATGGCGGCGCGTCCAATGCTGAGGTCGCGGCGGATCCTGCCGCTTGCGGCGTTGCTGGCGGTCGGGCTGGCTGGCGGCGCGTCGGCGATCCCGCCCGGAGGCGCCGTCGACAATCCGGGCGGCGCTGTGGCCACCGTGACGAACTCACCGATCGCAGCAGGCGGCACGGCGACGTTCACCGGGACCGGCTTTGCGGCTGGCGAGGTGGTCACGGTCAAGATCGACGACGGCGCGATCCTGCAGTCGAGCAAGTCCGACCGCTTCGCCGAGGTCACCGCGGCCGCCGACGGCACCATCAGCGGCTCGGTCGACCTCTCGAAGGCGGCTCCGGAGAGTCCGGTGGCGGCCGGCGATCACGTCTTGCGCTTCCTCTCGGGCCACCCGCGGAGCTTGCGGGCGACGTTCCAGGTCGGCTCGGCCGCGCCGCAGCCGTCGACACCCGAGGCGACGTCGCCGGTTGCGATGCCGACGACGCCGATCGCGACCACGCCGGCTGGTCCCGTGTGGCTCGTCGACACCACGGTGCGGCGCAGCAAGACGAAGAAGAAGATCGCGCTGAAGCTCAAGGCCGGCGCGTTCGGCTCGGCTGGCACGGTCACCGTGACGACGAAGGGGAAGGTCAAGCTCGGAAAGGGCAACGCCAAGAAGCGCACCGTGGCGAAGGCCGGGAGCTACTTCGTCGACAAGCTCGGCAGCGAGACGCTGCACCTCACGCTCACCGCCGACGGCACCGCGCTGCTCAAGCGCAGCAAGGAGCTCAAGGTGCTGATCGTCCTGAAGGACACGAACGGCGAAGACACCGTCAAGCAGGACGCCAAGGTGACGCGATGAGCGAGCAGACTGCGCCGTTCAGCGTCCGCCGCGTCGCACACGAGCTGGAGGTCCGCCTGCTCACCGTGACCGCGGTGGAGGACCTCACGCCGTCGCTGCGGCGCGTCACGCTCACCGGGCCGCTCGAGCGGTTTGCGAGCGCAGCGCCCGACGACCACATCAAGCTGATCTTCCCGTTCCCGGGCCAGAGCGAGATCGAGCTGCCGGAGCTCGGCGAGCGTGGCATCAGCCGCGACGCGACGCGGCCTCCGATGCGCGATTACACGCCGCGCTCCTTCGACGCGGCCGCCGCTGAACTGGTGGTCGACATCGTCGTCCACGGCGACGGCCCAGGCGCGACCTGGGCCGCTGGCGCCGCGCCCGGCACGACCGTAGGGCAGATCGGCCCGCGCGGCTCCGCCGTGATCGAGGGCGCGCCCGACTGGTTCCTGCTGGCGGGCGACGAGACGGCGATCCCGTCGATCTCGCGACGGCTCGAGGAATTGCCGCGGGGGGTGCGCGCGATCGTGGTGATCGAGGTTGGCGGCGCCGCCGACGAGGTCGCCGTTGACGCTGGTCCGAACACCGAGCTCACGTGGCTGCACCGCGACGGCGCGAAGCCGGGCGAGTCGCTGGTCAGCGCCGTGCGAGCGCTCGAACTGCCTGGCGGCGACGGCTACGCGTGGGTCGCGACGGAGGCCGAATCGGCCCGTGCGCTGCGGCGCTACCTGCGCGATGAGCTGGGTCTGCCAAAGGCGTCGACCAAGATCACGGGGTACTGGAAGATCGGTACGAGCGACCACCACGATGCGCCTGATGACCGATAAACGCGAAAAGGGTGCCGGTCCGGGGAGCCAAGGTCTATCCTCCTCAGACGAGGACGCGTGCCTTCCGCGCCCCTCGGTCTTCAATCTCGTGCCGAGAACCCATCACGACATCCCGCCGACGGAGGCGCATCCCTGCGTCGCCTCGACCGTTTCGACGGCCCGCTACCTGCTGGCCATCTTCGAGGTCGACCGTGATGAGCCGCGACTGACGGCCGCCGCCGTCGCTCGCCGCCTCGGCGTCTCGACGCCGTCGGCGCACGAGATGATCGGCCGCCTGGAGACCATGGGCCTCGTCGAGCGCCACCCGCTGCGGCTCACCGCCGACGGCATGAGCACGGCTCTCGTGCTCTCCACTCGTCGCCGCGCGGCGCGCCGCCTCGCACACGACGTGCTCGGTATGGAGGGCGAGGTCGCCGACGAAGAGGCGCATCAGCTCGCCGCGACCCTGTCGCCGCTGCTCGGCCGCCGACTGACCGACTGGTACAACAAACAGCCCCAGGCCGACGACGACGACGCGCCCACGCTGCCGTCGGCCTGAGCTGGATCCCTCCTATTCGGTGACGGTGGCGCGCAGCGGGCCGGACCCGGCAGGAAGCGCGTCGAAGTGCCGGCGGATTGCCGCGGCAGACTTTCCGGGGCGGCCGTAGAGCGCGTAGGGCAGCGTGGTTGCGGCCTTCGAACTTCCTCGGGTCAGCCGCACCGTGCCAGCGCAAACGGTGCCGTGGTTTGCGCGGCAGCGGATCGTGACGGCCGCGCCAGTCCCGACGCGCCGCACTGACACGACCCGTCCACGCCGCGGTCCGTTATCGCCGGGCACCCGCCACGCGACGAGTCGGGAGAGGCCAATCACGGAGTAGAGCCGGGCATCCGCGCCGAGGTTCGGTTGCTCGTTCCCCGCGACGGCCCAGCGGGCGCGGAACTCGCGGTCCAGGCCGACCGTGAACGATTCGAGCGATACGTCGTCGGAATCTCCGCGGCGGAAGCAGTCCACTCCCAGGATCGGGAGGCCCGAAGCGTCCGAAGCTGCCCAGGTGAGCTTCACCCCAACTCTGCTCGCGAGGCAGGCGTTCGACCAAGGCAAGTCGAGGTCGGCGAGGTCGGTGCGGTGCACGACCCGCGCATCGTCGGTGAGCAGTGAGATCTGTTGGTGCCGGAAGGGGAGGTCCTCGCCGGCCTTGGAGATGAGGACGCCACCTCTTACGGCTGCGAGCGGATCGCCCGACACCAACCTTCCACGGCGGTCGCGCGCGAGCGAAACCCTGCCTCGCGCGGTCACCCTGACGACTGACTCCGACCACGCCTTCGCTGCCTTGGGCGCGCCGAGTTGGCCGAACCCGGAGAGGAGGATTGAACCGTCGGCGCGACCAACCGCCGACCGCAGCGAATCCAATTGGTCGACGTGTGCGACCGCGGTGCCGTTAGCGCGTCTTACCACGGGCCCGTCGCTCGTCGCCTCGCGGAGAAGGATCCGCAGTCCTGCGCCGGTAGGTACTAGCGCTAGTGCATGAGTTCCGCCTCTCACGCCTAGCGACGCTTGCGTTGCGACGTGGCCTCGGTCGTCGATGGCCAGGAGAGCGGGACCGGACTCCGTTTCGTGGACGACCCAGTCGTAGCCGCCGCTCCCCGTCACGGCCATCTCGCGGCTCGGCGTCAAACCGCCGAGGACGCCTTCTAGAGGCTGGCGGCGCAGCTGGCCGGGAGCGACTGGACCGCCGGCGCTGACCAGCTCGGTGGGGCCGTCGATCGGGACGCGGTATCGCTCAGTGAAATACCCGAAGCTCCCATCTGGTCGCAGTAGCCAGTTCGAAAACCACCTCAGCGCCTCGCTGTCCTCGGACGGCAGGTCGAACGTCGCGACGGGCTGCGGCACGATCACGTTGAGTTCGGCTCCGAGGGCCGGCGCTTCGCCAACACCGAGCGCGCACGCCCCGGCCATTCCGGCCGCTAGGGAACGAAGAGTTCGGATGTTGGCAATCTTCACGGCGGTTGGGACACGCAGCATGATGTGAAGTTGCGTTGTGCCGCGGAGGGAGTGCGCCTGTCAGAGCGCCGCCCGGCTACTTCGCGCGCTGTCGGCTGGCGCCGACGCTCGCCAGCACGCCGTTGCGGCAGGCCTCGCGCACGAGGCCCTTGTCGAGCGGGAAGATCTCGGGGAAACCGCCGCCCGTCATGCGGACGCCCGCGCCGACGCGCAGCAGCTGCATGATGCCGAGCGCCTGGGCGCAGAGCAGGTTGGCGAGCGTCTCGGGATCGCGGGCCACGAAGACGCCGGCCTCGTCGCCGTCGCGCAGCACTGCTGCGAGGTGGTCGACGCAGCGGCCGAGCGCGCGGCCGAGGCGGAACATCGCGCCCTCGCTCATTGCGGCAGTGAGCTCGCCGGCGGGCTGCCGCAGCAGCGCGAAGGTGCAGTCCAGGAAGGCCGGGTGGTCGACGGTGAAGTCGATCAGCGAGGCGATCAGCTCGTCGAGGCGCTCGACCGGATCGGCGGTGGTGAGGTGCTTGCCGAGCTCGGCGTCGAGCTCTTCGAGGTACCGGTCGAGCGTGAGGGCGAGCAGCTCGTCTTTGCTCTCGAAGTACCGGTAGATCTGGGCCTTGTTGATGCCGGCTTCGCGGGCGATCTGGTCGATCGGGGCGTCCTGGACGCCCTGCTTATCGAGCAGCGCACGGGTGGCGTCGATGATCTCGGCACGACGCTCGCGCCGATTCTGAGATTGCTTTGCGCCGACGGCCACGGCGACATCGTAACCCGTTTTCGAACGATGGGTAGACGTTCGGTGTAAACGTCGGTTACACTGCCCGTAGATCGCGGCGCTGTCCGTCGTCGACGAATCCGTTTAACCCAAGCTTTCTCTGTTCGAGGGACCATGAGCACCACTGAAGCCGAAGAGACGACGACCCAGATCGGGTTCGCGCTCAACGAGGACCAGCTCGCCGTCAAGGAGTGGATCCACGACTTCGCCGCCAACACCGTGCGCCCCGCCGCGCACGAGTGGGACGAGCGCGAAGAGACCCCGTGGCCGATCATCCAGGAGGCCGCCAAGATCGACCTCTACTCGCTGGATGGCCTCGCGCAGCTCTGGGCCGACCCGACCGGTCTGACTCTCCCCGTCGTGCAGGAGGAGCTCTTCTGGGGCGACGCCGGCATCGGCATGGCGATCATGGGCACCACCCTCGGCGTGGCCGCCATCCTCGGCCAGGGCACTGGCGACCAGATCGGCGAGTGGGTCCCGCGCTGCTTCGGCACCAAGGACGACGTCAAGGTCGCTGCGTTCTGCTCGTCCGAGCCGGGCTCCGGTTCCGACGTCTCCGCCATCCGCACGACGGCGAAGTACGACGAGAAGACCGACGAGTGGGTCATCAACGGCCAGAAGGCCTGGGCGACCAACGGCGGCATCGCCGACGTCCACGTCGTCATCGCGACCGTCGACCCGTCGCTCAAGGCCCGCGGCCACGCGGCCTTCGTGATCTCCAAGGATGAGACCAAGGGCATCACGCAGGGCTCCAAGGTCAAGAAGCACGGCCTCCGCGCTTCGCACACGTCCGACGTGAACCTCGACGAGTGCCGCGTCCCCGGCTCCGCACTGCTCGGCGGCAAGGACAAGCTCGACGAGCGCCTCGCCCGCGCTCGTGAGGGCAGCAAGTCCAAGGGCAACGCTTCGATGGCCACGTTCGAGGCCTCGCGCCCGACCGTCGGCGCCCAGGCGCTCGGCATCGCCCGCGCCGCCTACGACTACGCCCTGGAGTACGCCAAGGGCCGCGAGCAGTTCGGCCGCCCGATCATCGACAACCAGGCGATCGCCTTCAAGCTCGCCGACATGAAGATGGAGATCGACGCCGCTCGCCTCCTCGTCTGGCGCGCAGCCTGGATGGGTGCCGGCATCTTCCGCGGCGAGACCCCGAAGTTCGAGAACGCCGAAGGCTCGATGGCCAAGCTCAAGGCCGGCCAGGTCGCGACCTGGGCCACCGGCGAGGCGATGCAGATCCTCGGCGGCGTGGGCTACACCCGCGAGTACCCGGTCGAGCGCATGCACCGCGACTCGCGCATCTACGAGATCTTCGAGGGCACCTCGGAGATCCAGCGCCTCGTGATCTCGCGCGCCATCT
>JAEZDB010000155.1 GCA_023429855.1 Actinomycetes bacterium | reverse complement strand
GACGTCTACGTCACCTGCGACGTCTGCCACGGCAAACGCTACAATCGCGAGACGCTCGACGTCACCTTCAAGGGCAAGTCGATTGCCGACGTGCTCGACATGACGGTCGAGGACGCGGCGGAGTTCTTCAAGGCCGTGCCCCCGATCCGGGACAAGATGGCGATGCTGGTCGAGGTGGGCCTCGGCTACATCAAGGTCGGCCAGCAGGCGACGACGCTGTCGGGCGGCGAGGCGCAGCGCGTGAAGCTCGCCAACGAGCTCGCACGCGTGAGCACCGGGCAGACGCTCTACATCCTCGACGAGCCGACGACGGGTCTCCACTTCGCCGACGTTGAGCGGCTCCTGACGGTGCTGCAGCGCCTCGTCGACGCGGGCAACTCCGTCGTCGTGATCGAGCACGACCTCGACGTGATCAAGACCGCCGACCAGCTCATCGATATGGGACCAGAGGGTGGCGACGAAGGAGGCGAGGTCGTCGCAGTGGGCACGCCGGAGCAGGTCGCCGGGGTCGAGGGAAGCTACACCGGGCACTTCCTCAAGGAGCTCGTCACACCAGCCAAGCCGAAGGCAACGCGCTCGCGCGCAAAGAAGGCGCCCGTTCCGGCATAGGCTCCGCGGCAGGGTAGGCCGGCCGGACCTCCTCCGGACGGGGTGGGCCGTCTCGCGAGCAGTGTCGAATTACGCCCTCCCAAGGGTGTAATTCGCAGCGTCTACGTGCCATTCCACGCCTCCTTGGGGCTGTGGCGGCTCTGCGGTTGGGGCGACGCGGCCAGAGCGGCCGTCGGCACGCCAATGACCGGGCCGAGCCAACGGGTCGGTCGTACAGCGACATCAGAAACAGCGCGCTGCCCGACCGGCCCGACGTTACTGGTGGAGGCCGGGGCCACAGCCGGCAGAGGGCGTGATTCGTGGCGGCTACATGCCAGTTCACGCCCTGGAGAGGGCGTGATTCGACACGGCTCGTGGGGGACGCAGCAGTCTCGTAGGCTGGATCGGGTGAGCGCGCCGATCGTCGTTGTGGAGGAGCTGCGCAAGCGGTACCCGAACGCGCAGGACGAGGCCGTCAAGGGCATTTCGTTTGGGATCGGCGAAGGCGAGATCTTCGGGCTGCTCGGCCCGAACGGCGCGGGAAAGACGACCACCATCGGGGTGCTGACCACGCGCGTGCGAGCGACCGGCGGAAGTGCGACGGTCGACGGGTTCGATGTCGCGCGGGACCCGACGGCGGTCAAGCAGCGCATCGCCGTGGTGCCGCAGCGGCCAAACCTCGACCGGTCGCTCTCCGCCCGCGAGAACCTCACGTTCCACGCCGCGTACTTCGGGTTCAGCCGCCGCGAACGCAAACAACGCGCCGACGAGCTGCTTGAGGCGTTCGGCCTCGGCGGACGGGGCGACGAGCGCGTCGACTTCTACTCCGGCGGCATGGCACAACGGCTGATGATCGCTCGCGCGTTGATGCACCGTCCGCGGATCCTGTTCCTCGACGAGCCGACCACCGGCCTCGACCCGCAGGCGCGCCTCTTCCTGTGGGACCAGATCGAAGCGCTGCGCGACGCGGGCACGACGATCCTGCTCACCACGCACGATATGACCGAGGCCGAGCGGCTCTGCGATCGCATCGCCATCGTCGACCACGGCGAGCGGATCGCGCTCGACACACCGCGCGGCCTGCGGCTGTTGCTGCCGAGCGACGGCGGCCTTGAGCTGATCGTCGACACCGCTGGCGCGAACGGCACGCTCACCAGCGCCCTCGCGGCGTTCGGCGAGGTCGAAGCCGACGAGTCCGACGGCCGCGGCCGCATCCGCGTGTTCTGCGACGCCGGCCCGGCCGAGGTCGCGGCAGCCGTCGAGGGAACGGGCGCGACGCTCGTCGAGCTCCGGCGCCTCGAAGGCACCCTCGAAGACGTGTTCGTCCACCTGACCGGACGGGACCTGCGATGAGCGCGCCTTCCCACGTGCCGCCGACGGCGACGCTCGCACCCAGTCGCCCGCCGCTCGAGGGCCGCCGAGCCTCAGCCCGGGCCTTCCGCGCGCTCTGCGGCCGCGACGCCTGGGTCGTCGTGCGACACGACCTCGCAGGCTTCCTCGCCCAGTCGCTGCTGCAGCCTGTGTTCTTCCTGTTCGTCTTCGGCCGGATCCTGCCCGAGATCGGGGCTGCCGGCGGCGGCTACGGCGAGCAGCTGCTGCCGGGCATCATCGGCCTCACGCTCTTCCTCACCGCGCTGCAGAACACGGCGCTGCCGCTGGTGATCGAGTTCTCGTTCACCAAAGAGATCGAAGACCGATTGCTTGCACCACTCGCGGCGTGGATGGTGGGCGTGCAGAAGATCGTCTTTGCCGCTGGCCGCGGCATCGTCGCCGCCGTGCTCGTCATCCCGCTCGCCGCGCTGATCCTGCCGGCAGGCGTGAACCTCGGCGAGATCGACCCGCTCGGCTTCGCCGCGCTGCTGTCCTTCGGCGGCATCGCCGGCGCCGCCGTTGGCCTGGTGCTCGGCACGGCCGTCCCGCCGCACCGCATCAACGTGGTCTTCGCCGTCGTCCTCACGCCGCTCACGTTCACCGGCGCGACGTTCTACCCGTGGGCTGGCTTGGAGAACCTCGAGTGGTTCAAGATCATCACGCTCGCCAACCCGCTCACCTTCATCTCCGAAGGCATGCGCGCGGCGCTGACCGACCTGCCGCACATGCAGGTCGGCTGGATCCTCCTCGGCATCTCGGTGGCGACCGTCATCTTCACGGCGCTCGGGCTGCGCGGCTTCGTCGGCCGCGCCGTCGACTGATCGATCAGCTCGCGGCCGCGCCGAGCGCGAAGCTCGCAAGCGTCTGGCTCGACTGCTCCGGCCGACCGTCGTTCTGCCGCTCGGCGGCGGTGAGCACGTCGAGGTGCTCGTAGCCCGGCAACACCACGTGCGGATCGAGCGCGCCGATGCCGCTCTTGCGCAGCACGCCGTCGCCACCGAGCACCACGAAGCGCGGTTTGTGGCGCGTCGGGTGCGGGTGCATCAGCGCCCTGAAGTCGCCAGAGCGGTCGCCGGTCGCCACGGCGGCGATGTCGGTAATGATCCGCGTCGGGAACCACGTCTCGACGAGGTTCGTCGGCCCTTCGAACAAGATCCGCGCGAACTCGCGAGGGTCGGTCACCTCCGAGGTCGGGCTCGTCACGCCGCGCCCGACCTGGCTGTCGCCCGCGCCGAGGGCGTCGTAGCCGCGCCAGCCGATCAGCCGCTGCGGTGACGTACGCCGCGGCAGCATCGCGCGGCCGCGCTGAAACAGCAGATCCAGACCGGGGATGCCGAAGACCTGCTCGGGTACGCGGTTGCGGATCAGCGGGCCGCCTTCGGGGTAGCCGAAGCTTGCGCGGATCACGCTGAGCACCGAGCCGTTGTCGTCCCACATCTGCCCAAGGAGCGCGGCATAGGTGTAGCGGTAGTCCGTGAGGCGGCGTTTGCCGGCGAGGTAGTCGCCGAGCGTGGGGGAGCCCGTGATGCGGTAGTACTCGCGCACCACCGATGAGACCGGCAGTCCGCGCAGCCAGGCGGTCGCCTCGGCGTCGGGCTCGCGGGCGGCGCGGATCGCGACCGCCTCCATCAGCGCCATCGTCTCGGGCCCGATGCCCAGCAGCCGCTCGTGCCGCGACACGGTGCCCGCACGGAGCGCCCGCACGGTCGGCGCGCCCGCCAGCCCTCGCGCCAGCGGCAGCAGCGGCGCGAACGCCTTGACCTTCGGCGGATCGCTGCTCCCAAGGCCGATGTCGAGCAGCGTCTCGAACCCGATGAAGCCTGCGCACTGGCGATAGCCGGCGTCGGCCGTCGTCGCGGCGTTCCCGTCGAAGTCCCAGCCGGCATACATCTCGAGCAAGCCGCCGGCCAGGGAGTGCGCGCCGCAGGTCACGTGCCGCTCGCGCCACGCCTGGTCGGGAAGCTCTCGCGTGAGCACGGTGTGGAAGTCGCGCACCGTCTGCGCGACGCCCAGCTCGGCGAGCACCTTTGGGTCGCGCCGCCACCCGGCGAACCGCTCGCCGCCGATCTCGCCGTCGCCCCAGTAATAGGCGGTCGTCGCGTCGGGGCTGCCGCCCGCCTCCAGCGCATCGAGGCCCGCGAGGTCTTCAAGGCAGTTCGCGCGGCGGTCGGTCGCCCAGACCTCGATCGCCTTGCCGCGGCGGTGCGCCTCGCGGACGGCGTTGCGGGAGAGCGGGTCGAAGCCCATCGCACCGCCGACGTTCCCGGGCATCAAGACAGCCACGGCGTCGGCGTCGGTCGACACCGCCGGCCCGTCCGCGAGCCGGAAGCGCACGAACTGAATCCAGTCGCACGCCTCAGGGTGAGCCGGCGCGCCCGCAGGCAGGGGTGCGCGGAGCTTGACGAGGCTCGCCGCGACGTCGGTCTGCGGCGACGTCGACGCGATCGGGATCTCGACGCGGTCGCCGGGGCCCGCCGGTGCGGCCGAGGCCGTGCCGACCGCCAAGGAAGCAGCGAGCAGCAGCGTGCTCGCCGCGGCGCTCAAGCCGTTGCGCAAGGACCGAGACAGAGAAGGCACGCCCGCATCATCCCACGGTCGCTACGGAGCGTCCTGCGTTGCGTCGTCGATCAGATCAGCGAAGGCCTGGCTCGACGGCTCAGGGAGCCCGTTGTTCTGTCGCTCGGCAGCCGTGAGGACGTCGAGGTGGTTGTAGCCCGGCGCCAGGACCTGCGGGTCGACGGCCCGCTGCCGCACGAACAGGCCGTCGCCGGCGATGACCACGAGACGCGGTTTGCGCGTTGTCGCTCGCGCGTGGACGGAGCCGCGCAGCGTGCCGGAGCGGTCGCCCGCGCCGAGCAGGCCGATCTCGGTGACGATCCGGATCGGGAACCAGTTCTCCGTGAGGTTCGTCGGGCCCTCGTGGAGGATCCGCGCGAAGTCGGCGGCGTCGGTCACCTCCGCCGCGGGCGATGTCACGCCCTTGCCGAGCTGGCCCGCGCCAGCGCCGAGCTCGTCGTAGTTCCGCCACGTCGTGAGCCCCTGCGACTTCGTCTGCTGCGGCAGCATCAGCTGCGCGCCGCCGAAGAGCGTGCCGAGGCCCGGAATGAGCGCGGTGTCGAGCGGGAGCCGGTTCCGCCGCAGCGGTGCGCCGTCGAAGTAGCCCATGCTGGTGCGCACCAGGCTGTAGATGCCGCCGTTGTCGTCCATGTTCTGGCCGAGCAGCGCCATGTTGGTGTAGCGGTAGTTGCGCAGGTTGCCCGTGCCGCCGACCCACGTGGCGAGGTTTGGCGACCCGGCGAGCTTGAAGAGCGTCTCGATGCCCGTACGCGGCGGCACGGCCTGGACCACCGCCGTTGCTTCGCCGTCCGGGTCCTGGTCGGCGCGGGTGCCGACCAGCTCCAGGGCGTTCATCGTCTCGGGCGAGATGCCGAGCAGGTCGACGTGGCGCGGGACCGTCCCGGCCTTGATCGACTTGATCGTCGCCTTGCTGGCCGTCTCGAGCACGCCGGCGGTGAGCTGGCCCGCAAAGCCGGCGAACGCCTTCGCGCTTCGCTCGGTGACGCCTGCGTTGAGTGTGGTGTCGAACGCCATGAAGCCCGCGCACTGGCGGTAGCCCGCGTCGGCGGTCGTGGCCTTGTTGCCGTCGAAGTCCCACGACGCGTAGATCTCGGTGAGGATTCCGCCGAGCGAGTGGCCGCCGCAGATCACGTGCTCCTCCCGCCACGCCTGGTCGGGCAGCTCCTGCGTGATGACCGCGTTCCAGTCGTTGATCGTCTGGGCCACGCCGATGTCGGCGAGGACGCGGTCGCTGGCGCGGTAGCCGGCAAAGGTCTTGCCGTCGATCTCGCGGCCGCGGTAGTAGTAGTCGATCGCGATCGAGGCGTCGCCGGTGCGCTCGACGGCCTCCAGGCCGGTCTTGTCTTCGAGACAGTTCGCGCGGCGATCGAGCGCCCACACCTCGACGCGCTTGCCGCGGCGGGCCGCCTCGCGGATCGTGTTGCGCGCGACCGGATCGAATGCCGTCGCGCCCTCGAGGATTCCGGGCTGCAGCACGGCGACAGCGTCGGCCTGCGTGGCGTCGGCGGGGCCGTCCTTGAGGCGGAAACGCTGGTACTGGATCCAGTCGCACGCTGCGGGGTGCGGCGCCGCGCTCGCCGGCAGCGGCACGTGCAGCTGGACGAGGCTGGAGGCGACGTCGGTCTGCGCCGAGGCCGACACGATCGGCGTCTCGACCCGCTCAGGGGCAGTGGCGGCTGAGGCGGCTGGAGCCGTCAGCGCGGCCGACGCCACTGCCGCCGCCAGGCTCTTGAACGTGCGGTGCTTCATGAGTCCAGGGCCTCGTCGATGAGATTGGCGAACGCCTGGCTCGAGCCCTCAGGCTGGCCGTCGTTCTGGCGTTCGGCGGCGGTCAGCACGTCGAGGTGCTCGTAGCCGGGGAGCTTGGCGACCGGGTCGGTGAAGCGCGACTCTTGCCCCCGGAGGCCGGAGCCGGCGATGACCACGAAGCGCGGCTTCTGCCGCACGCCGGTCGGGTGGGCGATCGCCTTGAACGCCCCTGATCGGTCGCCGCCGGAGATCAGGTACTGGTCGACGAGGATCCGCAGCGGAAACCACGCCTCGATCAGGTTCGTGGGACCTTCGTGGAGGATGCGCGCGAACTCTCGAGCGTCGGTCACCTCGGAGCCGGGCGTCGTGGCGCCGCGGCCGACCTGAGTGGCGCCGCTGCCGAGCTCGTCGTAGTTCTTCCAGCCGACGAGCGGCTTGCTGGGCAGCTGCTGCGGCATGAAGAGCGCGCCGGGCGAGATGAACTGGCCGACGAGCGGCACCTTTGACAGCGTCGCGGGCAGGCTGTTGCGGCGCAGCGGGGCGCCGTCGAAGAAGCCGAAGCTCGATCGGACGAGGCCGAACACGGCGCCGTTGTCGTCCATGATCTGGCCGAGCGCGCCCATGTACGTGTAGCGACCGCTGCGCATCGAGTCCTTCGACGTGAGCCACCGGTGCATGTTCGGAGAGCCCGAAATGTGGAAGAACTGGTCGGTGGTCGCCGAGCGCGGGATCTTCGCGAGCGCCGGCGACCAGTCTTCGTTCGGGGTGCGCGCGGCGAAGATCGACACCGCGTCGAGCAGCATCATCGTCTCCGGGCCGATCCCCGTGACGTCGAAGTTGCGCGGGAACGACCCGGCGCGGAGCGCGCGGACCGTCGTCTTGTTGATGTTGGCCAACAGCCCTGAGATCAGCGGGCTCACCGGCGGCGCGGGCTTGCCGCCGGTCTCGCCGCCGCTCAGCTTGCTGCTGAGGATCGTGTCGAAGCCCATGAAGCCCGCGCACTGGCGGTAGCCGGCGTCGGCGGTGGTGGCCCTGTCGCCGTCGAAGTCCCAGGCGGCGTAGAGCTCAGTCAGCGGGCCGCCGAGCGAATGCCCGCCGCAGATCACGTGCTGCTCGCGCCACGGCTGGCTCGGCAGCTCGGTGGTGAGCACGGCGTGGTAGTCGCGCATCGTCTGCTCGATGCCGAACTCGGCAAGCACCTTCGGCGCACGGTTGAACGGCGCCGTGAAGCGTTTTCCGCCCAGCTCGCCCTGGTGGTAGTAGTAGTCCAGGCCCGCGTCGATGTCGCCGGTGCGCTCTACGTGGTCGACGCCGGTGAGGTCTTCCAGGCAGTTTGAGCGCCGGTCGATCGCCCAGACTTCGATCGACTTGCCGCGGCGCTTGGCTTCGCGGATCGTGTTGCGCGCGACGGGGTCGAACGCCGTCGCGCCCTCGATCAGGCCGGGCATCAGCACGGCAACGGCGTCGGCGTCGGTCGGCGCGTCTGGGCCGCCGACGGGGCGGAACCGCATGTACTGGATCCAGTCGCAGGCCTCCGTGTGCGCCGGCGAACCAGCCGGCAGCGGGACGTGGAGCTTGACGAGGCTCGAGACGACGTCGGTCTGCGGCGAGGCGGAGTCGATCGGCACCTCGACGCGCTCGGCGGCTGCGGCCGTGGGGGCGAGGGCGGCGCTGGCGGCGAG
>JAEZDB010000089.1 GCA_023429855.1 Actinomycetes bacterium | reverse complement strand
CCGCTGGCGATGGCGCCGCCGCCGACCACCAGCGCGGGGGCCGTCGTCAGGTCGCTCGTGATCGGCGCACCAGCAGTTCCGACACCGCGCACCGCGGCTTCGCCGAAGCGCACCACTGTGCCGTCGTCGAGCGTGATCGTGCCGCTGCCCGTACCGGCCAGCTGGCCTAGGCCAGCTGGCGCCGCTGGCGTAGGCTCCCAGCGCTGCACCGACGGAGCAGCTGGCTTCGGATCCGATCCGTGAACGGCCAAGACCGACTGGTCGATGGCCGAGACCGTGCCAGCGACAAAGACCGTGGCGGCGACGACCGCGAAGGTCGGCACCACGAAGGGGCTCCAACGGGAGCCGCGCACAGCGACGTGGCGAGGTGTGGCGAGAGCGGTGGGCATGAGATCGGAATGTGCGGCCCAGATGTTCCGAGCGCGCACACGAAGCATCGGTGCGCGCCACAGCATCCTTGAATCCTTTTGGACATTTGATGGACACATCCCTGCCGTTTCAATGCACCGGAGGCAGGTAAATGGACGTCCCTCGTATCTAGTGCGGCCGAAGCTTTAGGGCCTTGCGCGACCGGGAACCGGGATTCCGGGCGGCAGATCTACTGATCCATCCAGATCTGAGTCGTTCGTCACACATCGCTCGAACGGACTTCACCGTGCCTTCAGCCGGTCCGACCAGCGGATCAGTCACCGCGAGAATGGGCGAGGCCCGACCTCGGGAGCCGAGCGGCGCAGGATCGGTCGTTCGACCGAAGCCGATCGGCTACCGGGAGTTGGCCCGCAGGCGCGCCGAGGGCACGGCGTTGCCGCTGCCCTCCGTCGCCTGCTGACGCGCAATGCCGAGCACGCGCATCGCCTTGAGACCCAGCGAGAGCCGTTCACGGCCGTCGCTGGAGCCGACGTCGAGGCCGGCAAGCTCCCGCACGCGCTCAAGGCGATAACGCACGGTGTGGCGGTGCGTGAAGAGCGCCTGCGCCGTTCCCGCGACGTTGCCGTCGTTCTCCAGGAACGCCTCGACGGTGCGGACCAGCTCGGTCTCGTACTGGCGGTCGTAGGCCATCAGCGGAGCGACGGTCTCCTCGTAGAACCGCTCAAGCTCGCCCATGTCGTTCGTCATCGCAGGGAGGAGCAGGCGGTAGCTGCCGGTCTCCTCGAAGTTCAGCAGGGCGTCGCCACCGGCGAACGCGACATTCGCGGCCAGGAGCGCCTCGTCGCGCGCGCGTGCAAGTTCGTCGATCGACGGCACCGCACGGCTACAGCCGACGGTGGCGCGGACCTTGGTGGCTTGAGGCTCGAGCCGGCGGACGAGCTGCTCAGCCACGCGCTGGGCAACGGCGTCGTCGCCGGGGACGACCACGACGGGCGCTGCCCCGACGCGCTGGAGATCGATCGAGAGCACCGTGCTTCGCGGCTCGGCTTCCGACGCCGACGACGCAACGCTCTCCAGCAAGGCATCGCGCCATCCCTCGTCGAGGGGCGTCACGGCCTGCGCACGGACCACGAGGACCGACCGCGGCACCGGGGTGGGCTCGAGGGCTGCGATCCGCTCCAGCAGCTCGGCCGACGGCGCGGCCGCGGCGCGGCCCAGCAGCTCGCCCAGGAGCCGCGCGAGCTCCGCGCCATCGCTGCCGGCTGGGTCGTGCGACAGCGCGATCGACGCAGCGAGCAACCCGAGCGCGATGCTCACGAGCGGCGCGTCGGGAGCACCGTCGTGCCAGGCCAGCGAGACCGAGCCAACGGACTGTCCGCCGATCGTGAGGTCGCGAACATCGAGGTTGTCGCGCGTGCGCAGCGTGCGTTCTTCCAACGCCGAGCGGGCCACAAGGGCAACCGTCGCGCCGGTCGGATCGCGCACCACGGCACTGCATCGCAGCGCGGCGCCAAGGGCACGGGCAACTGTCGGTGGACTCCCAGTCGTGGCGAGACGCTCGGCGATTTGCGCCAGCGCGTCGATCTGGGGGGCGTCGGCCATTACGTGAATTCTATGTGGGCCAGGGCGCGGACTGCGCGCTGACCATCACGGTTCGCGCGCAAGTCGCGACGAACCGGGCGGCTCAGGCGGTGAGCACATCCCACTCGTAGGCCACGATCAAACCGATCCCGACACCGATCGCGACCGCGACCGCGAGCGTGTAGGTGCTGAGGAGCACCGCAAGCGTGCGTTGCCCGGCACCGTTGAACGACCGCGCCACGGGCACCGCAACCAGCCAGATCCAGAATCCGAGCGAGGTGACGCCGCAGATGGCGGCGACAACGATCGATGTGGTCTCAGGAGTCATGCGATGCGGGGTCAGACGTAGACGAGACGGGTTCAGCAGCCTCGCGGTCCTGCGCCACGGTACCGGCCGCGGCGGGGGTTTCGCGCCGTGCCCTGCGTCCGGGTACGTGAGGCTCGAGCCGGTCGATCAGCGCCCAGGCGGCGGCAGCAGGCCTTCCCGCGACCGCGCGGTTCGTGAGTTTGTCGGCGATCCAGCGCTCGACTTCGGCGTTGCGGTGAGCAGAGCGCCGGGCCGCGAGCGCGAGGCCGAACGACAGCCCGAGCACGAGCAGCGTGCCGACGCCGAAGAGCGCCTGGCCCACGAGGCTCGTCAACTGATCGAAGTTGCGCCAGAACACGGCGCCGAGTGTGGCCAGGCCCGCCGACCAGATGCCGGCAGCGATGAAGTCGACGGCTAGGAACCGTGCGGCGGGCAACCGCGAGGAGCCGGCCAGAAACGGAACGAGCGGGCGGACGACCCCGACCCAGCGGCCCAGCAACACCGTCGCGTGGCCGTGGCGTTCGAAGAAACGCTCGACGAACTGCACCTGCGGCTCACCGATCTTGACGCGCTCGCCGTGCCGCAGCAGGAAGTCGCGACCGTAGCGGCGGCCGATGACATACGCGCAGACGTCGCCAAGGTACGCGCTGACCCAGACGAGCGCGATGAGCGGACCCAGCTCGATCGTGCCTTCGCCGGCCATCACGCCACCGAACAGCACCATCGTCTCGCCCGGCGCGACAAAGCCGAGAAAGGCGCCGGTCTCGAGGAACGCGCTGACCGCGACCAGCGCGTACGTCCACTTGCCGAGCCGGCCGCCCACTTCCGTGACGATCTCCTCGATGCTCGGCAGCGTGACGACGCCGAGGCCGATCAGCGCGCAGGCGACCCCGGCAAAGACCAGCGCGAGCGCGATGGTGCGTCGTCGTCCGCGTGTACGCCACGCGAACGCGAACGCCGCCACGGCGAGGAGGAGCCAGAAGGGGCTCACGGCCAGCGCGGCGGGTCGAGCTCGCGCACCGATTCGGGAAGGGCGAGGATGGCGGGCCGCTGCGGCGAGATCTCGGTCAGCGCGCGAGCGGCGTCGCTGGGGGCGAACAGCCCGACGACGGTCGGGCCTGAGCCCGAGACGAGCGCGTGCTCGGCACCCGCGCGCTCGAGCAGCGTGAGCGCTTCGTCGATCTCCGGGCAGAGCCGGCGTGCGGCGCGCTGCAGGTCGTTAATGACGAGGCCGGCGCGCTCCACGCCCGGACCACGCTCGGCGCTCGCCACGGCCACCTTCAGCGATGCCATCTCGTCGGGCCCGCGCGGGGGCTCCAGGCGGTCGGCTTCGGCATAGACGGCGCCCGCGGAGAGCTCGGCGTCGATCGGCAGGACGAGCGCGTCCCAGTCGGGCT
>JAEZDB010000075.1 GCA_023429855.1 Actinomycetes bacterium | reverse complement strand
GTCGCCGCCGCGCCCACCGCCGCCGTTGCCGCCGCCGGCCGCGGCCAGAGCGCGCAGCTCGTCGGCGGTCTTGCCGGCGATCTCCGGGTCATCGGCGAGGCGCAGGCCGATGCGGCCGCGCTCCTTGTCGACCTCGGCCACGCGGACCTTGATCTCGTCACCCTTGTTGAGGACGTCCTCGACGGCGTCGACACGCTGGCCGGGCGACACGTTGGAGATGTGGATCAGGCCGTCGGTGCCCTTCGCGAGCTCGACGAACGCGCCGAACGTGGTCGTCTTGACGACCTTGCCGGTGAACTCGTCACCCAGCTCGACCTCCTTGGTGAAGCCGAGGATCTTCTCCTTGAGCGCCTCCGCGAGGTCCCCGCGCTGGGCGTAGATGTTGACCTGTCCCTCGTCGTTGACGTCGATCTGCGCTTCGAACTCGTCCTGCAGGGCGCGGATGGTCTCGCCGCCCTTGCCGATCAGCAGGCCGATCTTGTCGGGGTCGATCTTGAGCGACACGATGCGCGGCGCGTGCTCGGAGAGCTCGGTGCGCGGGCCGTCGAGGACGGCCTTCATCTGGCCGAGGATGTTCAGGCGGGCGTCGTTGGCCTGCGTGAGGGCATCGCGAAGGATCTCGAACGTGACGCCCTTGATCTTGATGTCCATCTGCATCGCGGTGATACCGGCTTCGGTACCGGCGACCTTGAAGTCCATGTCGCCGAGGTGGTCCTCGACGCCGGCGATGTCGGTCAGGACGACGTAGTCGTCGCCTTCCTTGATCAGACCCATCGCGATACCTGCGACCGGCGCCTTGATCGGCACACCGGCATCCATCAGCGACAGCGACGAGCCGCAGACCGACGCCATCGACGACGAGCCGTTGGACTCGAAGATGTCGGACACGACGCGGATCGTGTACGGGAACGTCTCCGTGTCGGGGACGACCGCCAACAGTGCGCGCTCAGCGAGGGCGCCGTGGCCGATGTCGCGGCGCTTCGGTCCGCCCATGCGGCCGGCCTCGCCGACCGAGAACGGCGGGAAGTTGTAGTGGTGCCAGTAGAATTTCTGGGTCTGCAGGCCGAGGGTGTCGATCCGCATCTCCTCCTTCAGCGTGCCGAGGGCCGCGACCGAGAAGGCCTGCGTCTCGCCACGGGTGAAGAGCACCGAGCCGTGCGTGCGGGGCCCGACGCCGACTTCGATCGTGATCGGTCGGATCTCCGTCGTGTTGCGGCCGTCGGGGCGCTGCTTCTGGACGGCGATCCGCTGACGGATCTCGGCCTTCTCGATCGCAGCGAACGCCTTCTTGGCGCCAGCGGCCTTGACCGCGTAGTCCTCGGCGTCGGGCGAACCGGCGTACTGCACGACGACGGCGTCCTTGACGGCGCCGATCGCGTCCTGCAGCTCCAGCTTGCCGCGGGTCTCCAGGGCCTTGGCGAGGTCTGCGCCGTGCGAAGCCTTGATCTGGTCGATCAGGGCGGTGTCGACGACGATCTCCGGCATCTCGACCTTCGGCTTGCCGCAGAGCTTGCGCAGCTCCAGCTGCGCGTCGCACAGCTGCTTGATCGCCGAGTGTGCGATGTCGAGGGCGTCGAGGATCTCGGCCTCGGTGACCTCGTTCGCGCCGGCCTCGACCATCAGGATGGCCTCGGAGGTGCCGGCGACGATCAGGTCGAGGTCGGCCTCGTTGAGGATCTGCTCCTCGGTCGGGTTGACGACGAAGTTGCCGTCGACCTTCGCGATGCGCACCGCGCCGACGGGCTCCTGCACCGGAACCTCAGACAGCTGCAGTGCAGCGGAGGCGCCGTTCATCGCGAGGATGTCGTACGGGTGGTCGGTGTCGATCGACAGCGTGATCGCGACGAGCTGCGTCTCGCGACGCCAGTTCTTCGGGAACAGCGGACGGATCGGGCGGTCGATCATGCGGCAGACGAGCGTGGCCTTTTCAGAGCCGCGCCCTTCGCGCTTGAAGAACGAACCGGGAATCTTGCCTGCGGAGTACATCCGCTCTTCCACCTCGACGGTGAGGGGAAGGAAGTCGATGTCGCGCTCGTTGCCAGCAGTGGCGGTCGAAAGCACCATGGTGTCGCCCTGGCGGACGACCACGGAACCACCGGCCTGGCGAGCCATGCGCCCGGTCTCGAAAGTGATTTCGCTACCGGCGATGGTGACCGAGACGACGGTCGGTTTGGGAGTCATGTTGTGAGAGTTCTCTCTGGAGGGCGCACACGCGGAACGTTCGGATTGTGCGTGGGCCCAGCTTCTTTTGCTTCTAGCTTCGGATCCGAACGTCCGCATCGTACCCGCTCTGCCGCAGGTAATCCGCAGCGGCGGTGTCAACGAAGACGGCCGGGATGCCAGCTGCGCCCCCGACCAGCGCCGCACGTGTTTCCTGGGCAATGCGGTCCTGCCCGGTTTCTGCCCGGCGATCGCGCTCGAAACGGTCGACATCCAACCCGAGCGATTCGGCCAAGGCCCACAGATGCGGCGGGTCCTGACGCCCGAGATCGTGCAGCAGCCCTCGGGCAAACGGCCAGAACGCGTCCTGGTTGCCTGCTGCTTCGGCGGCGAGCGCGGCGCGGCGGGCGGGTTCGCCGCGGGCCCGCACGACGAAGTGGCGCAGGTCGATCCGCACGCCGGCGTTCGTGAGCCGGTGGACGGCGAGGGCGCAGTCGGGGCACGACAGGTCGACGTGAGCGGTGACCAGCGGGGCGTCTCCCGGACCGTCGATGCGCGGAGTCGGCTCCATCGCCGGGGAGCGTAGCT
>JAEZDB010000036.1 GCA_023429855.1 Actinomycetes bacterium | reverse complement strand
GCCCTGGCCACTGGCTGCGCCGCCGTCTTCTCCACGGCGCCTGCGCTGGCTGGCGGCGACGGGACTTCGACAGCGGCGACTTGGCTGACTGGCGGCAGCGGGACTACGCGGGCGCGCTGCCTCCGGGCCCTCCACACCGAGGGCGGCGCGCGACCGGCGACTTCGCCGTCGGCGGCGGCGGGACTTGGCCCTGGCGGCGGGTCATGTCGGTCTGGAACCCGAAAATCGCGCTTCAAACCAAAACGGCCGCGGAGCGAGGTAGCCACAGCCTTTGGAGGCTGTAGCGCCAGCCGGCGCGGGCCACCCCGACCCACCGCCGTTGGCCACTAGGCACCGAAATCCGCCGCGGCGCCGCGCGCTTCTCGTAGCGCCACCCGCGACATAGAACGGCAACCACTACGAGAACCCCGCCGCAGGCCCAAGCCAAGCGCCAAGTCGCCGCGGGAGACGGCCGCGCCGTGGCGAAGGCGGCCGCGCCGCCAATGGCCAGGTCCGGGGCGGGGCGCCCCAGACCGTCGACCCCCTAGTTCTGTTCGAACATCCGCGAGAGTGCCTGGCCGACCAGGTCGCGCACGACCGCAGCGTTGCGCTGCACGTGGGAGCGCATGAAGGCTGCCGCCGCGTCGGCGTCACCGGAGAGAACGGCCCCCAGGATCTCAAGGTGCTCGGTGACCGTCGCATCGATGCGCGACTCGATGGTGAAGCCTTGGATCCGCAGCACGTGGATGCGGTCGGTGATCTCTTCGAGGTAGTGCTGAGCCGTGCGGTTGCCGCTGGCGCGGGCCACGGCGATGTGGAAGCGCTCGTCGGCCTCGACGAACGCCTGCTGTTCAGCGGCAGGCGTCGCTGCGCCCGGCTCGCGCCCAGCGCCGAGCGCTTCCCACTCTGCCTTGAGCGCCTGCAGCATCGCGCGGTCGCCGTCGAGCGTCGCGCGGCGCACCGTGAGGTCCTCAAGAGCAAGACGCACGTCGTAGAACTCGTGCATCGTGCGCACATCGGGGACCCGCGGCGTAAGGCCGCCCGAGGCGTCGCGCAGCAGGTGGCCGTCGCCCTCGAGCCGCCGCATCGCCTCGCGGACGGGCGTGCGACTCGTGTCGAACTCCTCCGCCAGACGCTGCTCGATGAGCCGGACGCCCGCGGCCCGCTCGCCGCGCAGCAGCTGGCTGCGCAGCGCCTGGTAGACACGCTCAGCGTGCGGCTGCGCCGTGCCACGGCCACGCGCAACTCCCGGCAGTGCGGCCTCAGCGCGGCGCGCCGAGACGCTGGTGTCCTGCAGGTGCTGATCCACGAAGCCGCGATTTTACCGTGGCCTCGGGCGTGTCGGCCAAGGCCGGCCCGGTCACGCAGTGGTGGTCGCCGTGACGTCTTCGCTGGCCGCTGCGGCGTCGAGCGCCTCGACCGCGTCGACGAAGGCGGAGAACGGCGGGAGCGTGATGCCGCCGCCGATCTGCCCGATGCCCGGCTTGCGGTTCGCGATGCCCGTGTGGATCGGTGGCACCTGTCCGGTGGCCACCACCGCGCGCGCGTCGACCCCGAGCATCGCCTTGGCCTCCGAGCCGTCGCGCCGAATGAAGCGGATCGTCGGATGCTCGCCCGCGGCAATCGGCCGCGGCAATCGGCCGCAGCTTGGCGTCGATCTCGTCGATCTCGTCGACGCTGAGTCCCACCGACGGCGCCGCCTGCGGCGACCCGGCCACCGCGAGCGCCCCAAGCCCGTAGACCTCGACGATCGCCGAGTCACCCAGGTCGGGGTTCATGTCGAGCGGGCCATAGCCCTCGTAGAGCTTGAACGGGTCCGGCAGCGCAGCGGTGCCGACGAACCAGGCGTCGCCCGTGCCCGACAGCTTGACGCCGACCTCCACGCCGTTGCGCGCCACCACGGTCACCAGCGACGACCCCTCGACGCCTGCCGCGCAGTTCATCGCGAACTTCGCCGACACCATCGCGAGGTTCAGGAACCACTGGCCATTGCCCTCCATGAACGTCCGCACCTCGGCCGGAACATGGCCCTTCAGCAGCGCCGCGAAGATGGCGGTGCCCTCCTCGGTGCGGTGGTGCGCCTCATCGCCGAGCAGCAGCGCCTGCCGCTGGATCTCCAGCAGGTCGATCGGCCCCGTGGCCTTGAGCGCAGCCGACAGGCTCGGCCCGAGCACGCCCGCCATCCACTTGAGCCGGTCCACGACCTCGGGCCCGTCGGCGCCGTAGCGCAGCACCTTGCCGCTCCCTTCGTTGAGCGGGCACCACGCCTCCAGGCCGGTCGCCTCGTCGCGCGCGATCAGCAGCGGCATCGACTTCGTCACCGCACCCGACATCGGCCCGACGCCGCCGACGTCGACGAGGCGCGGACGTGCCGCAATCAAGCGGTCGAACGCAGGATCAGATGCATGCGGCGTTGTGTACATGGACGAAAACGGTAGCTCGCTCGCGCGACCAAAGCGTCTGGCCGGATGACCAGAGCCACCCGTCTCACTTTCGACACAGGACCAACAGCACGGGCGATTCTGCGGACATCGGGCCAAAGAGCACACGCCAGGCCGAAAGTACCTTCTGCCACGTCGGCCGCCGCCGTAGACGGCTTTGTATACACCGCCCCGCTTCAACCCGCGAGACCCGAGAGCCCCATGGATCCTTCGTCAGCCGCCTCCGGCGACACCCTCACCGTCGAGGCGAAGCCGTACCCGTTCACGTTCGCGGTCCCCACCACAGCGCTCGTGATCATCGACATGCAGCGCGACTTCCTCGAACCCGAGGGCTTCGGCGAGACGCTCGGCAACGACGTCTCCTACCTCACGCCCGGGCTTCATCACCGGCATCAAACTGCCGGGCAACTTCCCGATCGGCCTGCTCGCGCTGATCGTCGGCACCATCCTCGGCTGGGTCGGCGGCGTGATGGAGCCGGCCGCCGTGAGCGACGCCGTCAAGAACATCGCCGTCGGCCTGCCGTCGCTGGAGTTCGGTCTGCTGTCTGACGGCCTTAGCGACATCTCGCCGCTGCTCGCCACGGCGATCCCGCTCGGGATCTACAACTTCACCGAGGCGATGAGCAACGTCGAGTCGGCCGCCGCCGCGGGCGACGAGTACAACCTCCGCGCCGTCCTCCTGGCCGACGGCACCGGCGCCGTCGCCGGCTCGTGCCTCGGCTGCCCGTTCCCCCCGGCCGTCTACGTCGGCCAGCCGGGCTGGAAACAAGCCGGCGGCAGGATCTCGTACTCGCTGGCGACCGGCGTCGCGGTGTTCCTGTTCTGCCTGTTCGGGATCTTCCCGCTGCTCGACGCGATCCTGCCAGTTCCGGCGATCGTCCCGGTGCTCCTCTACATCGGCCTCATCATCGGCGCCCAGTCGTTCAAGGAGGTGCCGAAGGCGCACTACGCCGCGGTCGTCCTGGCGACGGTGCCGAACATCGCCGCCTGGGGCCTCGGCCAGATCAACAACACGCTGGCCGCGGCCGACACCAGCGCTGAGAAGGTCGGGCTCGACGCCCTGGGCGGAGCCGGCGTGATCTACGAAGGACTCCTGTTCCTCGGCAGCGGAGCCGTCCTCGCGGGCCTCGTCCTCGGCGCGATCGCCGCGTTCGCAATCGACAAGCGCTTCCTCTGGGCGGCCGGCTACCCGGTCGCCGCGGCGGCGCTTACCTCGATCGGTTTGATCCACGGTGAGGAGGTCAAGTTCTTCGTCCACGGCGAGCTTGTCCTCGGCTACGTGCTGCTCGCGGCGCTCTTCGTCGGGGTGCACTTCCTCGGCGAGCCACGCCGGGCGGTCGACGAGACCGATCCGATCGACGTCGCCGACGCGGAGTCCAACGGTCTGGTGCCGGTCAAGGCTGCCCCGGCTGCGGCAGCTGCGGCACCGGCGCGGACGCGCGAACCGGCCGCCGTCTAGGCACCGGTTCGCGC
>JAEZDB010000033.1 GCA_023429855.1 Actinomycetes bacterium | reverse complement strand
GCGCGAACCTCATGCCGCGGGGCGGCGTCGGCCCCGCCGCGGCGGGCGGGGCCGTCGGCACGACCGACGACGAGACCCGCACCTTCATCCTGCGCGCCAAGGGCGCTAAGGGCCCGCAGCCCGCCGTCATCTTCCTGCACGGATTCGGGTCCAACATCATCGCCGGCTACGAGCCGTGGCTCGAGCACCTCGCCAAGTCGGGGGTCACCGTGATCTTCCCGTCATGGCAACAGCCGCCGTTCCCCGTCGACGGCTCCCAGAATCCACGCACCAACATGTTCCGCGGCGTCGAGCTCGCGGTGAAGGCCGTGCCGATCGACCGTTCGAAGGTCGCCGCGGTGGGCCTCTCGGCTGGCGGAGCGCTAGCCTTCGACTACGCCGCGCTGAGCAAGGAGCTGAGCGTGCCGCCCGCCAAGCTCGTCCTGTCGATCTACCCGGGCCGTGCGTTCCCCGGCCAGAAGGACCCGATCCTGCCGCTGCCGCCCGTCGGTGGCATCCCGGCCGGCACCAAGATCGTGACCATGGTCTCGCCGCGCGACCGCGAGGTCGGCACGCGCTGGGGAACCGAGCAGTACGACGCGCTCGCAGCGCGGCCCGACCTCGACCGCGCGCTGATCACGGTCAAGACGCCCGGCCTCGGCGACCACTACGCCCCAGGCGACACCGACGCCAAGGCACGACGCGTGTTCTGGAAGCGCCTCGACAACCTGCTCACGACGCACCTCGGCGCCAAGCTCGCCCTCGACATGGACCTGCGCGAATCGATCCGCGCCGACCGCCGCGTGAAGAAGAACCTCCGCGAGCAGTCGCTGTTCAAGAAGCCCGAAGACGCGGCGAAGTAGCGGAGCTACGCGAGCGTGGGCTCGACGGCCCCACCGACCCGGAGCAGATCCACGATCGCGTCGACGGCCAGACCCAGCCCCACCGTGCTGGCGTCGTAAAGCCAGACGGCGCCCTGCTGCTCGCAGACGACCAGGACGCTCGGCTTCGGCGCGCGCTGCCCCTGCCGCATCCAGCCCGGATCCGCCATGGGCACCGCGAAGACCTCGCGGTCGCCGCCTTGCAACGTCAGTCGCAGCGCCGGAAAGCCGAACAGTTCAGACGCGGTTGCCTGCGCCCTGGGCTCCACGGCCTTGACCGCCGTGAGGACGCCCTGCTGCGGCGCGGTCAGCGCTTTGGGTTCGAAGGGCGCAGCGCTCGCGGGGGCGAGCAGCTCCACGCGGGGCTCAGCGCGGTCGCCGCTGGTGGCAGCCGCGAGCACGAGGTCCTCAAGCTGGACGCGCTGATCCGCCTGGCACCCGACCGGGACGGGCTGCGGGCCGCCGCCGACGAGGAGCATCGCCCGCCGTGCGCCGCGGCGTCCCTCCGTCGCGACGACCAGCACGGTTGGCCCGGCCGCGATCCGCGCCGCGACCACCGTCCCCGCATGGTTCTTCCAGTCGTACCGGCGCCGTTCGGCGCGGCAGAGCCCGTCGACCTCGATCTCAGCGCCCTGACGCGTGACGACGTGGAGCGTTCGCTCGCCCTCGACGGGCTGCACGATCAGGCTGGTGCCGTCAGGCAGTCGGCGCCGGAGCCCGACCGCCAGGGTGTCGGGCATCCAGCCTTCGATGCCGGTGAGCCCGCGGGTCTTGCCCGGCACGCGGTCGACCAGCTCGATCGACGGCGACAGCTCAGGATGGACGCGGTCGACCCATTCCCGCATGGCCTCGCCGTGCTGGATGTAGCGGTTGGCGAGGGTCCACGCGAGCTCGTCGAGCTCGTGCTCGGCCAGCCGGGCGCGCGCGTCGCGGTCACGCGTGATCCATCGCCGCACGGCCACGCGGAGCGTGGCCAGGACCGGCATGAAGAGTCCCGCCCATTCGAGCGTCCAGAGGACGACCAGCGCGCCGACGAACACGCCCGCCCAGCGACCCTCCTGCTGCACGATCCACCAGGTCGCGAGCGCCTGGACCACGAGGAACAGGACGTTCGCGATAGCCCCTCGCGGTCCCCGCTCCCGCGTTGACGGGTAGGGCCGCCTGACCCGGTCCCTCCCCGGCCAGGTGATGGCGAGGCCGATCGCGACGCCGACGACGGAGGCGGTGGCGTGGCCGTACTGCGCGACCTCCCCCCACAGCCAGGGCATCGCCGCCGCCGTGCCGCCGACCACCACCGCTGCGGTGAGCCATTCGCGCAGGCCCATCGTGCGCTCCTGGCGCACCCGCTCGACGACTTCCGGGTCGGCCTGGGCGATCAGCCGCTCAGCTAGGCTCATGCGCGCGCCTCGGCGAGCGGGTCGCGGCCGTCCCAGCTGCCCGAGCTGGAGAGCGGCACGAAGCGTGCGAACAGCTCCGAGGAGTACCAGTCCTCGGCGCGGGTGCGGTCGATGACTTCGCGGTGGCCGCGTTGGCGGTAGGCGAAGTCCTGGGCGCCGGCGAGCGAGCGCCACAGCGACAGCGTCGCCTGGCGGAAGACGGGCACGTCGCCCACCCCGATGCTCACGACGTTCTCCGGGTGGCTGACGGCGTCCGCCGAGGGTCGCGGCGCGGCGCTCCAGAAGCGCGCGAGGTGCCGGGCGCGGATCGCGGCGCGGGTGAGGATGACGACCGGCTCGTCGCGGGGCAGCGGCGCAGCCCGGTCGATGTTAAAGCGGGTGCGGCCCCACGAGCCGTGGGCGCGGGCGGTGGCGAGACGCAGGTCGTAGCGCTCAGCCGCGAGGTCGTCCCAGCGCTGAGGGATCTCGCTGCCGACCAGGAACGCGTCGAGGTCGTCGTCGCTGCGCCAGAACGCCAGCAGCGCCCAGCGGCGCAGGTCGGCTGAGAACGCCATCTGGTCGCCGGCGCCGGTGCCGAGCAGGCGAAAGGCCCGCAGCCCGGGGGTGCGCGCGAGGACCGGCCGGTCGAGTCCCATCCGCGAGAGCCCCTCGCGCGACGCCGGCCCCGCCGGATACCTGACGAGGTGGAACGATGCGGGGAAGATGGTGGTGGCTGGCATGTCGGTGGGTTGGGCGGTCCTGGCCGTCGTCTGCTCCTACGGCCTGGGGACCATCCCCGGCTCAGCCATCGTCGCACGGCGCCACGGCGTGGATCTCCGCACCACCGGCGACGGCAATCCGGGCGCCTGGAACGCGCTGGAGCAGCTCGGCTGGCGGAGAGCGTGGCCGGCGTTCCTGCTCGACGGCCTGAAGGGCCTAGCCGCCGCGCTGCTGGGCTGGGCCGCGGTCTGGTCGGTCGACGCGCCCGGCTGGCTCCCCTGGGCCTGCGTCGGCGCCGCCATGCTCGGTCACGCCTTCCCGCCGTGGGCCCCGAGCCGGGGCGGCAAGGCGGTGATGACCTTCGCGGGCGGCGCCATCGGGCTCGTGCCCGCCGCGGCGCTGCCACTCGCCGTGGTGGCTGGCGTGCTGGCCGCGCTGGGCCGCGGCAGACTCGGCGCCCGCCTCGCCGTCTTCGGGTTCCCCGTGCTGCAGGCGGCGTTCACGCCGCTCGTCCAGGTCGGCTGGACCGGCGTGCTGATGACGCTGATCGGCCTGCTCTTTCTGCTGCGCCGCCGGGACCGCGTCTGAACCGGCGGGCGTGGGCCACTTCAAACGCGATCCCGCGAGGCGGCTAAAGCGCGCGGCCGCGCCAGACGCGATGCGGCGCGAACGTGCCGCGGGTGAGCG
>JAEZDB010000059.1 GCA_023429855.1 Actinomycetes bacterium | reverse complement strand
GTGCGGCGATCCGCGCCGTCCGCTCGGCGCTCGCCTCAGACCCCGAGTCGCTGCTGCCAGCTGCGGGCGAGGCGCCGCGGGTGCTCGCGATCGGCGAGGCGATGGCGCCGATGCGCGCTGGACGCCGCGAGGGCGTGGTCCCCGTCGACGTGACGCGCGCGCTCGAGGAGCTCTTTGAAGCGATCACGTTTGATCTCTGCCACCTGCACGACCCGCTGCCGCCGTCGGTGCCGGCCAGCGCGCTGAAGGCGTCGGGTGCGCTGAACGTCGCGACGTTCCACTCCTCCCCCCAGCGTCAGCTCTCGGCGCCGATCACGAAGCGCATGCGCGAGCAGCGGTTCGGCCGCCTCGACGCCCGTCTCGCCACCTCGCTGGTCGTCGCGCACGAGGTCGAGTCGCTGCTCGGCGGCACCGTTACGCCGATCGCCCCGGGCGTGCGGCTTTCACCGGTCGACGTCGCCGCGCCGAGCGTGAGCGCGGCCCCGGCCGATCCCGAGCAGGGGCCGGCGCCGCTGCGCATCGCCTACCTCGAGCAGGAGGAGCGCGCCGCCATGCGCACAGTGCTGCGCGCGCTCAAGGAGCTGCCCGCCGGGCTGCCGTGGGAGGCGCGGCTCATGAGCAGCCGCGGTCCGTCGGCTTCGGCGCCGCTGCCGGCTGAGCTGGCGCACCAGGTCACGTTCCTGCCGGCGGGGTCGTCGGCCGAGGAGCGCGAGCTGCTCGAGTGGGCCGACGTCGCCGTCTTCGCGTCCGACGGGGCTGAGCCGGCGCCGGTGGGTGTGGTCCGCGCGATCGCGGCGGGCGCCGTGCCGATCGCGACGCGCCTGGCCGCGCACCTCGAAGTGATCGGGCAAGACGACCGCGGTCTGCGGATCGACGTGCGCAGCCCCAGCTCGATCGCCGACTCGATCACGAAGCTCGGCATGGACCGCGCGCTCCTGGCCCGCCTACGCGCGGCGGGCGGTACCGCGCGCGCCGAGCAGCGGCCGGCGCGCGTGGTCGACACCGTCGAAGACACCTACCGCGCGCTCCTGGCCCGGCGCCGCGATCCGGTCGTGGCGCCCGAGATGGCGGCGCGCCTGCGCGACCGGCCGCTGATCGACGTCGACCTGCACATGCACACCGACCACTCCCACGACTGCGCGACGCCGGTCGAGGTGCTGCTGGCCACGGCGCGTGAGCGAGGCCTCGGTGCGATCGCCGTGACCGACCACAACGTGATCTCCGGCGCCCACGAAGCCGCCGCGCTCGCCGAGAAGTACGGCGTCAAGGTGATCGTCGGCGAAGAGGTCAAGACCGCCAACCAAGGCGAGGTCATCGGCCTGTTCATCGACGAGCAGATCCCGCGCGGCCTCACGCTGCAGGAGACCATCGCCGAGATCAAGCGCCAGGGCGGCGTCGTCTACGTGCCGCACCCGTTCGACCGCATGCACGCCGTGCCCGACTACGAGCACCTGCTCGACGTGCTCGACGACATCGACGCGATTGAGGTCTTCAACCCGCGCGTCGCCGTCGGCACGTTCAACGACGAGGCCCGCCGCTTCGCCAGCAAGTACCGCCTCGCGCAGGGCGCCGGCTCCGACGCGCACGTCGCGCAGGGCCTCGGCTCGGTCCGCGTGCGGATGCCTGACTTCGACGGGCCCGAGGAGTTCCTCGCGTCGCTGCGGTTCGCCGAGATCGCGCCGCGGCCCGCGAGCCTGCTCTACGTGCAGGCGCTCAAGTTCCTCGAGACGAAGGCCACGCCCGCGGGTGCCCGCCGGGCTCGCAACCAGCGCCGCGTGCGCCGCGCTAACCGCGGGTAACCCGGCCGCGTGGCGATCGTCGTTGGACTCCGTCCGGGCCAGCGCAACGCCGCCGCCCTGCACGTCGCCGCCGAGCTGGCGGAGGCGCTGAGCGAGCCGGTCCTCGCGGCCTGCGTGACCGTGGTGGCGCCCGGCGTGCCGTCGCCGCTGCGGATCGGGATGGACGACGCCGACTTCGCGGCGCTCATCGCGGTCGACGCCATGAACGAGGCGCAGGCAATCCTCGGCGACGCGCTGCTGAATCGCTTTCCGGTGCTCGCGCGATCGGTTCGCGCGGGGCTGCTCGACCTCGTCGCGCAGGAGGGCTGCCGGCACCTCGTGCTCGGCTCGGCCGCCGGCGGCGCACCGGGGCGCGTCAACATCGGCGACACCGCGCACGCCGTGCTCGGCGGCGCGTCGGTGCCAGTGCACTTCGCGCCTGCAGGCTACGCAGGCGGCGATCCGGCCCGTCCGATCAGGCGGCTGAGCGTCGCCTTCGGCGCCGACGACGCCAGCCGCGTCGGCCTGCAGTTCGGCGCTGAACTCGCCGATCGCGTCGACGGCATGCTGCGCACCGTCACCTTCTGGGTCCGCCAGCCGTCGGGCCCCGCGCCGCCGCCGGGGGCCACGCCCTATGGCGCCGAGGTCACCGCCCAGTGGCACGACCAGATGACCGAGACCGTCGACCGCGCCATCCGCGGCCTCGCCGAGCTCGGGCTGCCCACGATGTGGATCGACAAGGTCTTCGGCGACGGCCCTGACTGGCCGACCGCGATGGCGGCCGTCGACTGGGAAGCCGGCGACCTGCTCGTCGTCGGCTCACGCCCGCGCGGCGGCCTCGGCGGCGCCTTCCTCGGGTCGCGTGCCGCAGAGATCCTGTGGCACGCGACCGTGCCGACGGTCGTCCTGCCCGGCTGAGCAGCGGCAGTGCCGCCGCTGCCGCTGTGCGCCTCGCCTCTTCTGGCGCCCAACCCTGCTGCAGATATGCAGAAACGTGCTGCAAACCTGCAGCAGGGCTACCGCCAAGGCGCCGCAACGCCCGTCGGCCGGCCAGGCGGCGGTGCCGCGTTAGCTCTGCGGCGTGAGGTTGAGCGCGATCGTGTTGCCGCCGCCGGCGGTCAGCGGCGAGACCATCCCGTCCATCGGACCGCAGCCGTTGAGGTCGCTGATCTTGAAGCTCCCCGCGATCGGCCCGCCGACGAGCGGGCTGAACTCCGGCTCCGTCGACTGCAGGCTGATGTCGGTCAGCGACCGCGTCTGGCAGTTGTTGCCGGCGACGAGCGGAATGGCGCCGAAGAGCTTCACTTCCTTGACCTTGATCCGGACCTTCGAGTTCGTCTTCAGGACCCCGTCGACGAGCGAACCGGTCGTCTTGCCCGACGGCGAGAAGCCGATCTTCGCGGTGACCGGGAGGAAGCCGAAGGAGACGAGGCGGCCCGACGTGTCGGCGAGCTGGAGATCAGCGGCGATCGCGCCCGTGGCGAGCGTCAGCTCGGCGCCGATGCTGCCCGTCAGCTGCAGCGTGCCCGACGTCAGCGTCTTCATCTTCGTCGTGCCCTTGAGGCTGTAGCCGTACTTCACGACGCCAGGCGGCAGCGCCCGCGCGACGACCGTGGTCGCGATCCGCGGGTCCGTCGAGGCCACGAGCTCGCACGGCACGTTGAACGTCGCCGGGTCGCCGTCGATGTCGGCATAGGGGTTGCTCCGGAGGTCGGTCGTCGGCGTCACGAGCCGCGCGACGGGACTGCCGCTCGCGTCAACGGCGCGGAGGTTGAGCGTGAGGCTGGTGGCGTCGAACGCCGCGGTGCCGGGTGCGTCGAACTGCACGGCCGGCAGCGTCCCGCTCGTGTCGAACGTGAAGCCGTTGAGGAGGTAGGGCTCCTCGTACGCAGCTGCCGGCGAGACCGGGACCCGCAGCTCGGCGGTCGCGCCGCCTGGGCCGCTCGCACGCAGGCCTAGCGCGGTGCCCTTGCCGGGCTTCTCGGCGTCGGTGACGGTCGAGAGCGTCAGCGGTCCTCTGATGATCTGCGGCCCGACCAGCTCGAGGCGGCCGGGCTGCACGAGCTCTACGCGCACTGCGCTCGCGGCAATCGGAGTGCCTGCTGTCGCCGTCTTCGGCAGGTCGGTGTCGAGCTGGACCACGACGGTGCTGGTGCCGAGCGCTGGGAACTTGCAGCGGTAGCTCAGGTTTGCGTCGCCGTGGACGCGCGCGGTCCTGAATGTGGAGTAGACAGGGCTGCTGTAGGCGCCCGCCACGCCAAGGTCGTCGACGGCCACCACGGTGACGGAGTAGGCGGTGTCGGGCTCCAGGCCCTCGATCCGCACCGACCGGTCGGACGTCGTCGCGAGGACCTGCCCGCGGTTGTCGAGCACGCGGTACTCGGCGACGCTGCCGTCGGGATCGGTCGCAGCGCCCCACGAGAGGTCAGCCGACGAGGCCGTCACGTTGGCGGCCGTCAACCCGGTCGGGGCCGTCGGGGCGTCGGTCACGCGCATCTCGGCGAGCAGCGTGTCGGACCCGGCGGCGTCGAGCTTGCAGGGGATCGTCGCGGTGTCAGGGTCCCCGTCGACGTCCGAGACGGGAGCGCCGCCCGGGCCCGTGGCCGGCGTCTTGAACGCCGGAACGGGCGCGCCGCTGGCGTCTTGGCCCTGGAAGTTGAGGAGCATCTCGCCCGCCGTGAGCGTCCAGGTGCCGTTCTGGTCGATGGCCGAAACCGGGATCGTGCCGTAGAGCTGGTCGGCCTCGATGGGCACGAGGTTCGGCGGGACGACGTTGTAGATGCCGGCGTTCACCGACGCCGACACCCACGATGCGGCGCCGCCGAGCTTCGCCAGCTTGAACGCGATCGAGCTTCCGATGCCGCCCGCGAGCGAGTTGATCGGGAAGATCCTGGCGAGGCCGTCGATCTGCCCGAGCCCAGCGGCCGTGTCGCCGCCGAGCGTGAACGTGGCCTTGTAGGTCTGCTCCCGCGGGTAGCTGGTCCTCGCCTTGGCCGCCGGAATGTCGGCGGACAGCTCGACCGTGACCGGCTGGGTACCGACCTGCGGCCAGGTGCACTGGTACTCGAGCTTGGCGGTTTGCGCTGCCTCTGCGGAGGCGGCGCCGAGCGTCGCGGCGAGCGCTGCAGTGATGGCTGCAGCGCGCGCTGCGACGCGGATGGGACGGGACATGGATTCCTTGGGGTGGCCGTGGGACGCGGCGCGCCTAGTTCTGGGGCGTGAGGTCGAGGCTAATCGTGTTGCCGCCGCCGGCGGTCAGCGGCGAGACGAGGCCGTTGAGCGGGCCGCAGCCGTTGAGGTCGCTGATCTTGTAGGTACCGGCGATCGGGCCGCCGACCAGCGGGCTGAACTCGTCCTGCGTCGAGGTCAGGTTGATGTCGGACAGCTGCTTGGTCTGGCAGTTGTTGCCACCAGCCAGCGGAATGGCACCGAAGAGCTTGATCTCCTTGACCTTGATGCGGACCTTGGAGCTCGTCTTCAGCACGCCGTCGACGAGCGTGCCGGTCGTCTTGCCGGACGGCGCGAAGCCGACCTTCGCCGTGACCGGGAGGAAGCCGAGCGCGGTCAGGCGGCCCGAGGTGTCGGCGAGCGTCAGATCGGCATCGAACGAACCGTCAGACAGCTTGAGCTTCGCGGCGATCCCGCCGTTGAGCTGCAGCGTGCCCCGGGTCAGCGTCTTGAGCTGTGTCTGGCCCTTCAGCGTGTACGCGTAGTCGACGGTGCCAGTCGGCGTCGGGGTCGGCGTCGGCGTCGGAGTCGGCGTCGGGGTTGGCGTCGGCGTCGGGGTTGGCG
>JAEZDB010000386.1 GCA_023429855.1 Actinomycetes bacterium | reverse complement strand
GTGATGACTCGGCGCGGGCCGGGCGCTCGCGCGTGACGCCGCGCTCGGGCGATGAAGGCGGTTCCGGGGTGCGGCGCGACCCTGACTGCGGCGGCGGCTTCGAACCACCGCTGCGCGACTGGGCCTCCTGCTGGCGACGCGTCGTCGGCTCACCGGAAAGTTCCGCGGCGACCGAAGCGGCGTGCGAGCTGCTGCCCGGTCCGCCCTTGACGGCCGACTCCAGCAGGCGTACGCGCAGTTCCGCGGCGCGCACGTCGAGCTCGCGCTCGTAAGCGTCGTCGAGTGTCTCCGGTGGACGCACGATCGCGTAGACGAGCGCTCCCGCAAACGGGAAGATCACTGCCGCGGCGACCGCCGAACCGATCAGGACCGGGTCAAGCAGGCGCCTGCGGGCGTCCGAGTAGGTCCAGACGATCAGTGCGATGTCGATCGCGATCAGGAAAATCACCAGCAGGTTGATCACCACGCCGATGCCGTCGTTGTCGATGCCGAAGAGTCCGAAAGGTGTCATCGCGTCGCGAGTCTACTCACGGCACCCGACAGGCCCCCGCGCGCCAACTTGTGTCGCGGGGCTCTGTCGTTCAGAAGATGTACTTGCCAAGCGCGTAGCCGATGCCGCTGAAGATCAGAATCACCAGGGCGACCACGAGCGCCACGACCAGCACCATCGACAGCAGCGAAGGCTGTTCCGGCGGTTCCGGCGGCTTGATCGGGGGCGGTGGTGGCGGCAGTGTTGAGGCCATTGTCAGCTAAAGGGTCGCACCCGGACCTTCAGCGGGGTCACGCATCAGGTCGGCCAGCAAGTAGTTGGATCCGGTGATCGACAGCAGGCCGTCGTCGCCGGCGGCCTCGCGCGCTGCGGCGAGCGCCGCCAGCGGATCGTCGATCGCCTCGACGCGCGCACCCGGCGCGAGCGCGCTCACGCGCCCGGCCAATTCAGCTGCGGCCAGCGAACGCGGGTTGCGGGCGGCGGTGCACACCACCACCCCGTCCTCCGGGACGGCGCGCAGCAGTTCGCGTAATGTGTCATCGATCGGCTTGTCCTGCAACATCGCGACGAGCAATGTAACGGGCCGCTCGCCGGCCAGCTCGCCGATCGCCTCGGTCAAAGCCGCTGCCGCCTGCGGGTTGTGAGCGGCGTCGCGCACTTCGAGCGGCTCGGTGTTGGTCAACTGCAGCCGGCCGGCAAGCGCGCCGACCATCGAAAAGCGTTCGATCGCCTCGATCGCCGCATCGCGGGCAAACCACTCTCCCGGCCGGATTCGCGCAAGTGCCGTCTCCGAAACCGCCAACGCCAGGGTTGCATTCGCTCGCACGAACTCGCCGGCGAGGCCGTCGAACACCGGATCGGCCCGATGCAACTCGATCCAGTTGGCGTCGCGCTCGTCGGCGATCTGGTTCACGACGACGCGCGCCGCCTGGCCGAGCGGACCGCTGACCACGGCCGCACCGCTGCGGATCACCGCGGCCTTTTCGCGCGCGATCTCCTCGATCGTGTCGCCCAGATACTTCGTGTGGTCGATCCCGACGCCCGTGATCACCTGCACACGCGAGTCACCGAGCACGTTCGTCGCGTCGAGTCGCCCGCCAAGTCCCGCCTCGATCACGAGCGCCTCGCAGCCAGCGCGATCGAACGCTACGAGCGCGATCGCGGTGACCGCCTCGAACTGCGTCACACGGTCGTCCTCGGCGGCGTGCGCGTCGTCGATCTCGATCTGCGTCGCCACCGCCGTGCCCACCTCGGCAAAATCCGCCGTGGCGATCTGGAAACCGTCGAGCTCGATCCGCTCGCGAAAGCTCAAAAGGTGCGGCGAGGTGAACGCCCCGGTCTTGACCCCCTGCGCTCGCAGCGCGGCGGCCGTCATCAGCGTTGTCGAGCTCTTGCCATTGGTTCCGACCACGTGCACCGCCGGCACCGCGTTCTGCGGATCGCCGAGCGCGCCGAGCAGTCGCCGCATGCGCTCAAGGCCGAAGCGCATGCCGAACTGCTCACGCCCCAGCAGAAACTGTTCGACGGCCACGGCGTCGATCGTCAGCCCCAGACGTCAGAGCGCCGCGCGCTCGGCTTCGAAGCGTGCGAGCTTCTCGCGCTCGGCCTCGACGACCGCCGGCGGAGCCTTGGCGACGAACTGCTCGTTGCCGAGCTTGCCGTTGACGCGGGCGATCTCGGCGTCGAGCTCCTTGATCCGCGCCTGCTTCTTGGCCTCGATCTCGGCCGGGTCGAGCGCGTCGCTGGCGAACATCTCGATCGTGCCGCCATCGACGGCGAGCTGGCCGACCACGTCCTCGTCGCCGCCGAGTTCGATGCGGCCGAGGCGCGAGAGCTGCTCCTCGACACCGTCGTACCCATCGGCCGCGAGGCGGCCGCGCAGACCCGCACTCGGCGGCACGCCGATCTCATCGCGGTAACGGCGCAGCGCCGTCACGGCGTCGATCAGGCGGCGCACCTTGGCTTCGTCCTCCGGCGCGGAGCGCTCGGGATCGGCGACCGGCCACGGCGCCTTCGCCAGCAGGCCGCGCTCGCCGGGCAGCACCGCCCAGATCTCCTCGGTGACGAACGGCATCAGCGGGTGCAGCAACTTCATCGTCTCGGCCAGCACGTAGAGCAAGTTGGCTGAAACCGCCTCGTCGGCCTCCCAGAGCCGCGGCTTGGCGAGCTCGAGGTACCAGTCGCAGAGGTCGTTGTAGAAGAAGTCGTAGAGGCCGAAAGCGGCGTGCGAAAAGTCGTATTCGCCGATCAGCCGGTCGGTCTCGGCGATCGTCTGGTGCAAGCGCGCAACGATCCAGCGGTCCTCAGGAGCGTCGCCCGACGGCGCCGGCTCGACGTCGGCCGCCTTCAGCAGGATCAGCCGCGAGGCGTTCCACAGCTTGTTCGCAAGGTCCCCGCCCTGCTTGATTTTCTCCTCGCTGAAGCGCACGTCCTGGGCGGAAGACATCGCCAGAAGTCCGAAGCGAGTGGCGTCCGCGCCGTGCGCGTCGATCATCTCCAACGGGTCGATTCCCGTGCCGAGCGACTTGCTCATGCGCCGTCCGTCGGGCGCCTGGATCACCGAGTGGATGTAGACGTCGTCGAACGGGATGTCGCCCTTGAACTCGAGGCCCATCATGATCATGCGGGCCACCCAGAGGAAGATGATGTCGCGCGCCGTGCTGAGCACGTCGGTCGGGTAGAAGGCGTCCTGCTGCGGCGTCTCGTCGGGCCAGCCCATCGTCGCGAACGGCCACAAGGCGCTGCTGAACCAGGTGTCGAGCACGTCCTCGTCCTGCTCCCAGCCGTCGCCCTCGGGCGCGGTCTCGCCCACGTGAACCTCTTCGCCGCGGTACCAGACGGGAATCCGGTGACCCCACCACAGCTGGCGCGAAACGCACCACGGGCGGATCTCGTCCATCCAGTTCAGATAGACGCGGCCCCAGCGTTCGGGCACGAACTTCACGCGGCCGTTCTTGACGACGTCGATCGCCGGCCCGGCCAGCTCCTGCATGTCGCAGAACCACTGCAGGCTGATCAGCGGCTCGATCCGCTCCCCGCTGCGGTGCGAGTGCGGCACGACGTGGGTGTGCGGCGTGACCTTGCCGAGCACGCCCAGTTCGCGCAGCTTCTCGACGACCTTCTCGCGCGCGTCCAAGACCTTCAGGCCCGCGAACTCGCCGGCGTCCTCGGTCATGCAGCCGTCGAAGCCGATCACAGAAAGCTCTTCAAGGCCATGTTTGCGTCCGATCTCGAAGTCGTTCGGGTCGTGGCCCGGGGTGATCTTCAGCGCACCCGTGCCGAACTCGAGGTCCACGTGGTCGTCGGCGATCACCGGGATCTTGCGGCCGACGATCGGCAGGATCACGTGCTGGCCGACGAGGTGCTTGTAGCGCTCGTCGTTGGGGTTGACCGCGACGGCGGTGTCGGCGAGCATCGTCTCCGGGCGGGTCGTCGAGACCGTCAGCGAGCCGGAGCCGTCCTCGAGCGGGTAGTCGATGTCGTACATCGCACCTTCGACCTCGCGGTCCTCGACCTCAAGGTCGCTGATCGCCGAGCCGATGCCCGGGTCCCAGTTGACCATGTAGTTGTCGCGGTAGATGTAGCCCTTTTCGTACAGGGCGGTGAAGACCTTGCGGACCGCGCGGGCGTATCCGTCGTCGAGCGTGAACCGTTCACGTTCGTAGTCGACCGAGGCGCCGAGCCGCTGGTACTGCTCGCGGATCGAGCCGCCGTACTGCTCTTTCCACTCCCAGACCTTCTCGGTGAAGGCTTCGCGACCGATTTCGTGACGGCTGATGCCCTCTGATTTCAGCTTCTTCTCGACCACGGTCTGGGTGGCGATGCCGGCGTGGTCCATGCCGAGAATCCAGAGCGTGTTCCTGCCGCTCATCCGGTTCATGCGGATCAGGGCGTCCTGCATCGAACCGTTGAGCGCATGGCCCATATGGAGGACGCCGGTGACGTTCGGAGGCGGGATCGCGATCGAGTAATTCTCTTCGGCGGTCCCGGTC
>JAEZDB010000318.1 GCA_023429855.1 Actinomycetes bacterium | reverse complement strand
CCCCCAGTGGTTGGTAATCCGACGCTCACCGCTCACCACCGTTCAAGGGAGGTGGACGTGGGGGACCAAGGCCAGGAGTCGGTGCGGCTGGTCATACACATCGTCGGTGCGCAGGCGGTCGACGCTGAATCCTGCTGACTCCCACGCGTCCTGCTTGCGCTTGTCCTCTCCGGGAAACTGGTGGTACTGCGGACCGTCGAGTTCGGTGATCTTGCGGTGCTTGAAGTAGACGAGGTCGGCCTCGGCGCCCGCGACGATGGCGTTCACCTCCGGCGCAGGTAGCCCCGCTGCCGCGGTGAGCTCCGCCGCGACGATTTCGGGATCGCTGCGGGCACGGTCGAACGGCAGCGCCGCGTAGAGGTCGACGAACTGCCTCAACCGCGCGACTCCGCGGCGCCCGTGATGTTTGGCGACGGTTGCGCGGAGCTCGACCGGCGAGGCCACCTTCAGCCGCAACGTGTCCCGGACGAGGCGCTTCGCCTTGGTGTCGCCGAGCTTCGGGACCAGATCCAAGAGGTTCCTCCCGGGCACGAGCACCTTGATGCCGTCGCGGGTCACGGTGTCGGTTTCAAGGTGCGCACTGGACCGGTAGATCAGCAGCGACCCAATGCGGCCCGGGCGCGGGGGCACGAACTCGGGGCCGCCGGTGCCCGGGCGGACGATCGTCGTGGGCATCCGATCGCGGTCGCGCATCCCGACGAACGTCGCGCCGCTCCACGATCCGAGTCGCGATTCGGGGGTTGTGAGTTCGGCCGCCTTCCACCGCTGCCACCAGGTTGGCGGAGCGTGTCCGCTGAGATAGACGCCGTCATGTACCTCGCGCATCGAGGCAACGGCGCAGGCGACCGCCCGCTCGGTGCAGCCGTCTGCCTTCATCTGCCAGACGGCGATCACCCCGCGCTGACGCTCGAGCCGTGCATTGATCCTCAATCGGTATCCCATACTTATAAGAGGGTTTGGGCGACCGAAATTCGCCCCCCTCGGGCGGTGAGCGTCGGATTACCAACCTTCTAGGGTCGGTAATCCGACGTTCACGGCGCAAAGCGGCGTGGGCGCCGCCAGGGGCGTCTTGTGACCAACCGGCGAACTATTCTGGAATCGATCCAGTTTGTGCGCTAGTCTGCGCCCCAGTGCTGGCTGAGGGCGAACTGGAGCGGATGCTGCGCGGGGTTTCTCTGCGCGTCACGCGTCCGCGGCTCGCCGTCCTGGCTGCCGCGCACACGCATCCGCACGCCGACACGGCGACGCTGATCGAGCACGTGCGCGACGACCTGGGCGACGTAAGCAACCAGGCCGTCTACGACGTGCTCGGCGCGCTGACCGACGCCGGCCTGTTGCGGCGCATCCAGCCGCGCGGCTCCGTCGCGCGCTACGAGGCGCGCGTCGGCGACAACCACCACCACGTGATCTGCCGCTCGTGCGGCGCTATCGCCGACGTCGACTGCGCCGTCGGCCACACGCCGTGCCTCACGGCCGACGACGACCACGGCTTCGTCATCGACGAGGCCGAAGTCGTCTACTGGGGCACGTGCCCCGACTGCGCGGCTGGCACCACCAAGTCCACCTCCGAGCCTGCAAGGGGTTCCCACCATGTCTCCCACTCCTGACGCCACCGTCGGCGAGATGAACGACGAGCAGTCCGGCGGCTGCCCCGTCGCCCACGGCCAGGGCATCCCGGTCCCCGCGAAGGGCGGCGGCAACCGCAACTGGTGGCCTGAGGGGCTGAACCTCAAGATCCTCGCCAAGAACCCTGCGGTCGCGAACCCGCTCGGCGAGGACTTCGACTACGCCGCCGCGTTCAACTCGCTCGATCTCGATGCGGTCAAGGCCGACATCGCCGAGGTGCTCACCGACTCCAAGCCCTGGTGGCCCGCCGACTTCGGCCACTACGGCCCGTTCATGATCCGCCTGGCCTGGCACGCAGCCGGCACCTACCGGATCACCGACGGCCGCGGCGGCGCCGGCTCCGGCCAGCAGCGCTTCGCCCCGCTCAACTCCTGGCCCGACAACGGCAACCTCGACAAGGGCCGCCGCCTGCTGTGGCCGGTCAAGCAGAAGTACGGCCAGGCGCTCTCGTGGGCCGACCTGTTCGTGCTCGTCGGCAACGTCGCGCTCGAGACGATGGGCTTCAAGACCTTCGGCTTCGCCGGTGGCCGCGCCGACGTGTGGGAGCCCGACGAGGACGTCTACTGGGGCTCGGAGACGACCTGGCTCGGCGACGAGTACCGCTACGGCGGCAGCGCCGCCGTCCGCGACGCGGCGACTGACGCCGCCAAGCTCGACTCGCCCCTCGGCGCCGTCCAGATGGGCCTCATCTACGTGAACCCGGAGGGCCCCGGTGCCAACGCCGACCCGCTCGCCGCGGCGCACGACATCCGCGAGACGTTCGCTCGCATGGCGATGAACGACGAGGAGACCGTCGCGCTGATCGCCGGCGGCCACACCTTCGGCAAGACGCACGGCGCCGCGAGCCCCGACGACTACGTCGGCCCGGAGCCGGAGGCGGCTCCGCTGGAGGCGCAGGGCCTCGGCTGGCTTTCGTCGTACGAGAGCGGCGTCGGCGAGCACGCGATCACCTCGGGCCTCGAGGTCACGTGGACCACGACCCCGGCGCAGTGGAGCAACGACTTCTTCGAGCTGCTCTACCGCTACGAGTGGGAGCTCTCCGAGAGCCCGGCCGGCGCCAAGCAGTGGGTCGCCAAGGACGCGGAGGCGATCATCCCCGGCCCGGCTGAGGGCTCGGCCAAGCGCCTGCCGACGATGCTGACCACCGACCTGTCGCTGCGCGTCGACCCCGAGTACGACAAGATCTCGCGCCGCTTCAAGGACAACCCCGAGGAGTTCGCCGAGGCGTTCGCCCGCGCGTGGTTCAAGCTCACCCACCGCGACCTTGGTCCGAAGGACCGCTACCTCGGCCCGGAGGTCCCCGCGGAGGATCTGATCTGGCAGGACCCGCTGCCGAAGGCCGATTACACGACGATCGGCGACGCCGAGATCGCGACGCTCAAGGCGCAGATCCTGGCGTCGGGCCTCACGGTGCCCCAGCTCGTCTCGGCGGCGTGGGCCTCGGCCGCGTCGTTCCGCGGCAGCGACAAGCGCGGCGGCGCCAACGGCGCCCGCGTGCGCCTGGAGCCGCAGCGCAGCTGGGAGGTCAACGACCCGGAGCAGCTCGCCACCGTGCTCTCAACGCTCGAGGGCATCCAGTCCTCCTTCAACGCCGGCCAGAACGGCTCGGGCATCCGCGTGTCGCTCGCGGACCTGATCGTGCTGGGCGGCGTCGCGGCAGTCGAGCAGGCGGCGCAGGCCGCTGGCGTCGACGTGTCGGTGCCGTTCTCCCCCGGCCGTGTCGACGCCACCGACGAGCAGACCGACCACGACTCGTTTGCCCCGCTCGAGCCGCTGGCCGACGGCTTCCGCAACTACCTCAGCGGCCGCGAGCAGCTCACGGCCGAGCACCTGCTGGTCGACCGCGCGAACCTGCTCACGCTGAGCGCCCCGGAGATGACGGTCCTCGTCGGCGGCCTGCGTGTGCTGGGCGCCAACACGGGTGGCAACACCCAGGGCGTGCTGACTGATCGCGTCGGCACGTTGACGAACGACTTCTTCGTCAACCTGCTCGACAACGACATCCACTGGAGCCCCGACGCCGGTGTCGCCGGTTCATACATCGCGACCGACGCCTCGGGTCAGCCGAAGTGGACAGGTTCCCGCGCCGACCTCGTGTTCGGCAGCAACTCGGAGCTGCGCGCCCTCGCCGAGGTCTACGCCAGCGCCGACGCGCAGGAGAAGTTCGTCAACGACTTCGTGGCGGCGTGGGCCAAGGTCGCCGACCTTGACCGCTTCGACCTGAAGTAGCGCGCGGCGTGAGCGTCGGATTACCAACCCTCTGGGGTCGTTAATCCGAGGCTCACCGCGTTCCAGGGTGTGCCGAGGCGGTATGATGGCCGTCATACTCCCCCTCCCCGAGGATGACGGCATGACCCAGACCGGCGACGACACCGCGGCCCCGCTCCAGGTCGGCCACCCCGAGACGTGGGGCGACGAACAGTCCAAGACCGTCACCTGGCACGACCCCAAGGCCACGGCGATGGTCGGTCTGCAGCTCTCCGGGCTGCAGTACCTCACAGCCATCGGCAACGGCGACCTGCCCACCGCGCCGATCGCCAACCTCCACGGCATCACCGGCTTGGACGTGTCGGATGGCGAGATCTTCTTCGAGATGACGCCCGACGAGTCCGCCTACAACCCGCTCGGGTTTGTCCACGGCGGCGCGATCTGCACGCTGCTCGACACCGCGACGGGCTGCGCCGTCCACTCCACGCTCCCCGCCGGCGTGGGCTACACCTCGATCGAGATCAAGGTGAACTACATGCGCGGGGTCCACGCCGGCGTGCCGCTCCGCGCGCGTGGCTGGGTCACCAAGCGCGGACGCCGCATCTCGTTCGCCGAGGCCGAGATCACCGATCCGGATGGCAAGGTCGTCGCGACGGCCAGCAGCTCGCTGTTGATCATCGGCGGCTGATCTCTGCTCAGACGAGCGGCTTGCGCATCGCCACGCAGGCCAGCGCGACGCCGCTGGGCAGCCGGTTGGTGGAGTCGCCCACGTCGACGTAGCCGAGCCAGCGATAGAACTCCACGGCGTTGACGGTGGCGTTGAGCTTGGCCTCGTGGCGGCCCGCGGTGAGCAGCGCCTCTTCGGCGTCGGCGACGAGCGCGCGGCCGACCCCCTTGCTCATCGCAAACGGCGCGACATAGACCGCGTTGATGAGATCGTCGCCGACGGAGGTCGCGGCGAAGCCGCAGATCGCATCGTCCTCCAGCGCGACGCGAAAGTACGTCGATGCGATCAGGCGTGGATAGACCTCGGGCGTGAGCACGTCCAGCCACGACCTGATCTGGGTCGGTGAGTAGGCGCCGACGCAGCCCCGCAAGATCGAGGCGCGGTGCAGCTGCGCCACGGCGTCCGCGTCGTGGGGAGTCGCACGCCGAAGCGCGATGGGCCCGGCGCCTGGGCCGCCGCTCACGAGGCTCGATCCTCTTCGCCGCCGGCGCCGCCCGGGGGCGCGCTCATCAGCTCGACGCGGTGCCCGCCGGGCGACCGCGTGAAGACGCGTCGCGCGCCCCAATACCGGGTCCGCTCGAGGACTTCGAAACCGGCGGCGGCGAGACGCTCCACGGTGACGTCGAGCTCGCGGTCGACGAGCGCAACATGGCCCACGCGCGGTGCCACCGGATCGGCCACCACCTGGAGGTGGATCTGGTGCGCGGTGGCGCCTCCGGACCGGTCGCCATCGGCACCATGCTGGGCGCTCGACTGCAGCCACCGTCCGGCGTCCCCGATACCGTCTGGCACGGCCACCTCGGTCCAGCTCAGCAGCTCCCAGAACGCCACGCAAGCGTCCAGTTGCTCGGCGTGAACCTCGAGTCCAACGTGATGGATCACGGCCTAACCCTCTACTTCACGGTGAGGCATGGCCATCAGGTGCTTTCGCCAAAACTGCCGCTTTGCGGGGGATTCACGACGACTTGAGGGTGGTCGAGGGTTTCGTCCGGCGCATTGGCGGCTCCGGGAGGCCCCGGAAGCGGCGTTGCGACGAGCCTCGGGAGCGCCACCGCAGCCCGGTCCCAGGCGGCCAGATTGGCCTCATGCTGGCGCCGGCTCGCGGTCCTCGCGCCACGGCTCGGCGGGGTCCCAGATTCGAGGTAATCGCGGTCCTCATCGAGGATCTTCAGGGCCTCTTCGCGACCCACCGGACCGCCGTGTCCGGCGACTACCCAGCGCGCTTGAGGGACCACGCTGGCGAGGCGTTCGAGCGCCTCGCGATAGGCCTGTCGCGAGCCCGTTTCATCCCAGCTGGGCAGCTCGACGGGCGAGAGGTAGTCACCCACGATCAGGGTCTGGGCCCAGGGCAGCCAGAGCACCATGCCGTCGCCGGTGTGGCCGGCGCCGTCGAGCACGTCGACCTGCTGCTCGCCGAGCTCCAAACGCCCCGGCACGGGCAGGGGCTGCAGCTCTCCGAGCGCCAGCGGCGCGGGGCGCTGCACGTACCACTCGGCGTCGAATTCCCGGAGCCTGCGCTGGGGCTCGCCGATGCGCCCGGTGAGCCGTGCCGCGCTGCGTTCGTCGACGCCCATGGCGGCGTCGGGAAAGGCCAGCGGGCCGAGCACGTGGTCCCAGTCGGCGTGCGTCGCGAGCAGGCCGCGCACGTCGAAGCTGCCGTTCTCCGCCAGGCCCCGTAGGGCCTCCAGTTCGACGGGTAGCAGCGGCGCGTCGACGCAGACGGATTCGGGCTGTTCGCCGGGTCCGCGAACCAGGGTCGCGCTGGTCTGCCAGACCGACGACGTGACCACGACGACATCTGGGTGCAGCGAAAGGGCGCGCATTCCCGGCCATCTTAGGTTTCGCTTCGGCGAAGCGGCGGGTAACCATCGGTTCCGCGAATTCGGCCCAGCCATACGTGAAATGGCGCGCCAGGACTCCCGGCAAATCGCTACGCCGAGTCCCAATTTCAGGTGTGTCGCTAGACACACAGCCGGAGGCCTGTCATGCTGCCGGTCTGGCCGACGCACCATCGGCCTCATTAGAGCTTCTGGAGGAGCCCTTCCATGTCCCGTGTTCCCGCCCTGCGCCACCATGACGGTGGCGCCGGATCTTTCCGTGCTGCGTCCCGGCAGCTCGTTCTTCTGATCGTCGCCTTCGCGATGGTCCTCGGCCTTGCGCCGGCCGCCCACGCGGCCGCGAGCGCAGAGACCACCCGCGCCGACCTCTGCCGTGCGTGGAACACCCCCGCCGCCGATCCGACGGTCGTCCTGGACAGCGGCGCCAAGATCTCCGGCAGGGAGCGCACGCGCACCGGCGCCAGCTGTGAAGCCTCCGACGCCTCGGTCTCCTTCAAGACCGCCGAGGTCAACACCGAGACGGGCGCCCCCGCGGGTACCGCAGCTGCACGGGTGCTCGCAGCTGTCACCTCCGCGGCTGAGGACGGCCAGCTCGGCGAGGGCGACGAGGTCTTCAAGAACGCGTTCCTCCGCTCGTTCGAAGTCCAGGTCTACTTCGGCTACGTCTACTACCGCGGCAAGATCGAGGTCCAGTGGTCCGGCGGCTCCAAGACCGTCTTCCAGTTCTCGGGCAACGTCTACGACTTCACGAAGTTCCGCCTCAACGTGTGGAGCCCCGAGGGCGGCACCAAGCTGCCGAACATCGGCGGCAGCCCGCTGAGCTTCAACGGCTCCCTCTTCTACAACGACGGCAAGTACACCCTCGACCTCTCCGGCAAGGCCGAGTCGCTGACCATCGGCCAGGGCGCCGAGCGCTTCTCCGCCTCTGACGCCGACCTCAAGCTGAGCCTCGCCGACATCGACGGCGACCAGCGCCTCAAGCTCGACGTGACCGGCCTCCTCGAGCTCGGCGACAAGGGCGCGATGGCGACCGTCTCCGGCAAGGCCTCTGCTGAATTCGACGACACCGGTCTGAAGTCCCTCACGGGCGACGGCGGGCTCGACGTGCTGATTCCGGCCAAGCCGACCTCGCCCGAGGGTTCCCTCAACGGCCTCGCGACCATCGCCTACACGCGCGAGCCGCTCAAGCTCGCCGTCGACTTCACGGGCGACGCCCGCATCGGCGGCGCGCTCGTCACGAGCGCCAAGGGCTCCCTCGACGGAAGCTCGGCCACGCTGACCGGCAAGCTCTCGTACTCCGACCGCAACGCGAAGGTCAAGGGCGCCATCGAGGGTGTCGTGTTCTTCGGCTCCGAACTCGCTGGCCGCACGATCACCAACAAGGCTGGCGAGCAGGTCCCCGCAGGAGACGGCGACTGGCTCCTCAAGACGGTCAGCGGTGAGGTCACCACCCAGGGCCTCGTCGTCAAGGGCGCCGCCCAGGTTGGCAACGTCGGCACCTCGAAGTGGATCACCGCCGAGGGCGCGATCGACACCACCTTCACCATCGGCAACACGCCGGCCACCACCCTCAAGGGCACGGGCACCGTCGACTGGAAGTCGTTCGCTCCGCTCGCCGTCACCTTCAAGGGCTCGATCGAGTCCGGCTCCACGCTGATCGCCAACGCCGAAGGCGCGGTCGACGGCAAAAAGCTCGCGCTCAAGGGCGACGTCACGCTCGCCAACCCGGACCTGAACATCAAGGGTGCCGTTGACGGCGTGCTGTACTACGGCGCCGACCAGACCGGCCAGAAGGTCAAGAACCGCGCCGGCGACGAAGTCGCAGCGACGCGCGGCGACTTCGTGCTCACCGCCGCCTCGGCCGCGATCAAGACGAAGGGCTTCGAGCTCTCCGGCAACGCCTCGATCGGCCGCGTCGGCAGCGATCGCTGGGCCTCCGGCGGTGGCGCAGTCGACCTGACCTACGCGGGCACCAACATCAAGGGCAGCGCGTCGATGACGTGGGTCGCTGGCGAGATCCCGGCCGTCGCCTTCGAGGGCGCGGTCAGCAACGGCGGCGTCAAGCTCGCCAGCGCCAAGGGCTCGGTCGACGGCAACAAGCTGGCCCTCAAGGCCGACGGCACGCTCACGGTGAGCGGCCTCACGGTCGCCGGCGCCGTCGACGGCGTCGTCTTCTACGGCAACGACCTCGCCGGCCAGAAGGTCAAGAACTTCGCCGGCGACGACGTCGACGCGCAGAAGGGCGACTTCTACGTGAAGTCCGCGTCGGCCGACGTCGACGCCGACGGCTTCTCGCTCAAGGGCGAGACCGCGGTCGGCAAGGCCGGCAGCGAGCTGTGGGCGAAGGGCGGCGGCAGCGTCGACCTGACCTACGGCACGACGAACCTCAAGGGCCAGGCGACTGCCGAGTGGAAGCAGGGCACGACCCCCGCGGTGACCTTCGCGGGCACGCTGACCTCCGGCACCACCACGGTGGCCGGCGCCGAGGGCGAGTTCGACGGCGGCAAGATCAAGCTCAAGGGCGACATCTCCTACTCGGGCAGCGACCTCTCGCTCGCCGGTGCGGTCGACGGCACGCTCTACTACGGCAACGACCTCTCGGCCGAGAAGGTCAAGAACCGCGCCGGCGCCGATGTGACGCCGAAGAAGGGCGACTTCGTCCTGCGGGCGGCCGCGGGCAGCGTCCAGCTCAAGGGCCTCGAGGTCGCAGGCGTGGCTTCGGTCTCCAAGGTCGACGGCGACGTCTGGGCCACCGCGGGCGGCTCGATCGACGTCACCGTCGGCGGCACGCAGATCAAGGGCTCGGCCGACATCGCGTGGGCCCAGGGTGGCGCACCGGTCGTCGCGTTCGAGGGCTCCGTCAAGTCCGGCGACACGTTCATCGGCGACGCCTCCGGCGTGATCGACGGCAACAAGATCGAGTTCACCGGCAGCGCCGACGTGGCCTACAGCGGCATCGCCGCCAAGGGCGCCGTCGAGGGCGTCGTGTTCTACGGCAACGACCTCTCCGGCGAGAAGATCAAGAACCGCGCCGGCGCCGATGTGACGCCGAAGAAGGGCGACTTCTTCATCAAGGCCGCCTCGGGCGAGATCACCGCGCAGGGCGTCACCGCCAACGGCGCGGTCTCGGCCGGCAAGATCGACGGCCAGCTGTGGGCGAAGGGCGGCGGCGCCGTCGACTTCACCTTCGGCACGACCAACGTCAAGGGCTCCGCCGACATCGACTTCGTCCAGGGCTCCGTCCCGAGCGTCAAGTTCGCGGGCGCCGTCAAGACCGACGGTGTGGAGCTCGCGTCGGCTGAGGGCACGTTCGACGGCGCGAAGATCGCGCTCAAGGCCTCCGCTCAGCTCGCCATCTCCGGCATCTCGGTGAAGGGCGCCGTCGACGGCGTCGTCTTCTACGGCGCTGACCAGACGGGCCAGAAGGTCAAGAACCGCGCTGGCGCCGAAGTCGCTGCGACCCGCGGCGACATCTACCTGACCTCGGCCTCGGCCGACATCGCCGCCAGCGGCTTCACGCTCAAGGGCGCGGCGTCGTTCGGCAAGGTCGGCAGCGAGCTGTGGGCCAAGGGCGGCGGCAGCGTCGACCTGACCTACGGCACGACCAACCTCAAGGGCTCCGCCACCGCGGACTGGGTCCAGGGCCAGGTCCCGGCGATCACCTTCGCCGGCACGCTGACCTCGGGCACCACCACCGTGGCCGGTGCCGAGGGCACGTTCGACGCGAACAAGATCGCGCTCAAGGGCAACGTCGCCTACAGCGACGCCGGCCTCACGGTCGCTGGCGCCGTCGACGGCGTCGTCTACTACGGCAACAACCTGTCCGGCGAGAAGGTCAAGAACCGCGCTGGCGCCGACGTGACGCCGGTCAAGGGCGACTTCGTCCTGAACTCGGCCGCAGGCAGTGTCCAGATCAAGGGCCTCGACCTCTCGGGCGTCGCTTCGATCTCCAAGGTCGCGGGCGACACGTGGGCCACGGCCGGTGGATCGATCGACGTGACCGTCGGCGGCACCACCATCAAGGGCTCCGCCGACATCGCGTGGGCCCAGGGTGGCGATCCGGTCGTCGCGTTCGAAGGCTCCGTCAAGTCGGGCGACGCGAACTTCGCCTCGGCTGAGGGCTTCATCGACGGCAACAAGGTCGAGTTCAAGGCCGACGCCACGATCACCGCCTCCGGCATCGCCGCCAAGGGCGCGGTCGAGGGTGTCGTCTTCTACGGCAACAACCTCTCCGGCGAGACCATCAAGAACCGCGCCGGCGCCGACGTGGCACCGGTCAAGGGCGACTTCTTCGTGAAGGCCGCCTCGGGCGAGGTCACCGCCAAGGGCATCACCGCCTCGGGCGCACTCTCGGCCGGCAAGGTCGGCACGCAGCTGTGGGTCAAGGGCGGCGGCGCTGTCGACCTCTCCTTCGGCACGACCGAGATCAAGGGCTCGGCCAACGTCGACTGGGTCCAGGGCTCCGTCCCGGCCGTCGGCTTTGCCGGCTCGGTCAAGACGAACGGCGTCGAGCTGGCATCCGCCGAGGGCACCCTCGACGGCGCGAAGATCGCGCTGAAGGCTCAGGGCCAGCTCACCTACAACGGCATCTCCGTCGAGGGCGCTGTCGACGGCGTCGTCTTCTACGGCGCCGACCAGACGGGCCAGAAGGTCAAGAACCGCGCTGGCGCCGAAGTCGCTGCGACCCGCGGCGACCTCTACGTCGCCTCGGCCTCGGCCGACGTGGCCGCGAACGGCTTCACGCTCAAGGGCGCGGCGTCGTTCGGCAAGGTCGGCAGCGAGCTGTGGGCGAAGGGCGGCGGCTCCGTCGACCTGACCTACGGCGCGACCAACCTCAAGGGCTCCGCGACCGCGGACTGGGTCCAGGGCCAGGTCCCGGCGATCACGTTCGCCGGCACGCTGACCAATGGCACCACGACCGTCGCGGGCGCCTCGGGCACCTTCGATGCCAACAAGATCGCGCTGAAGGGCAACGCGTCCTTCACCGATCCGGCGCTGACCATCGGCGGCTCCGTCGACGGCGTCGTCTACTACGGCAACGACCTCTCCGGTGAGAAGGTCAAGAACCGCGCCGGCGTCGACGTGACCCCGGCCAAGGGCGACTACGTCCTGAAGTCGGCCGCGGGCAACGTCTCGATCAAGGGCCTCGCGCTCTCGGGCAACGTGTCGCTCGCCAAGGTCGCCGGCGAGACGTGGGCTACGGCCGGCGGCTCGATCGACGCCACCTGGAACGGCACCACGGTCAAGGGCTCCGCCAGCGTCAGCTGGGTCCAGGGCCAGACCCCGTCGGTCTCGTTCGAAGGCTCGGTCACCTCGGGCGGCGTCACCATCGCCTCCGCGAAGGGCTCGTTCGACGGCAACAAGATCGCCTTCGCCGGCACCGCGCAGCTCACGAGCTCGGGCATCTCGGCCAAGGGCGCCATCGACGGCGTGCTGTTCTACGGCTCCGACCTCGCGGGCGAGAAGATCACCAACCGCGCCGGGGCACAGGTCCAGGCGACGCGCGGCGACTTCTACGTCAAGAGCGCATCGGGTGAGATCGCGGCCCAGGGCATCACTGCCAAGGGCGCCGTCTCGCTCGGCAAGGTCGGCTCGCAGTACTGGGCCAAGGGCGGCGGCAGCGTCGACCTGACCTGGAACACGACCAACGTCAAGGGCTCCGCCGACATCGACTGGGCCACCGGCCTCGTCCCGGCCGTCACCTTCTCGGGTGCCGTCAAGTCCGGCGACATCGAGGTCGCCAGCGCCTCCGGCACGATCGACGGCAAGAAGATCGCGCTCAAGGCAGCGGGCCAGCTCGTCAACAGCAACCTGTCGCTCAAGGGCACCGTCGACGTGGTCGTCTTCTACGGCGACGACCTCACCGGTGAGAAGGTCACCAACCGTGCCGGGGCGCTCGTCCAGGCCACGAAGGGCGACATCTACCTCAAGGGCGCCTCGGTCGACATCGTCGCCAAGGGCTTCGCGCTCAAGGGCGCGGCGTCGTTCGGCAAGGTCGGCGCGGAGTTCTGGGCGAAGGGCGGCGGCAGCGTCGACCTCACCTACGGCGCTTCGAAGCTGGTCGGCTCGGCCGACGTGGACTACGTCCTCGGGCAGATCCCGTCGGTCACGTTCGCCGGCTCGCTCACCAACGGCGACCAGTTCGTCGGCAACGCCTCCGGCACCGTCGACGGCAAGAAGATCCAGCTCAAGGGCGACGCCCAGTTCACCTACAACGGTGCGCTGATCAAGGGTGCCGTCGACGGCGTGTTCTTCTACGGCGCCGACCTGGCTGGCGAGAAGATCGCCAACCGCGCCGGCAACCTGGTCGAGCCGCTCAAGGGCGACTACAACCTCAAGGGCGCGTCCGGCTCGATCGAGACGAAGGGCCTCTCGGCCTCCGGCTCCATCGCGATGGGCAACGTCCGCGGCGATCGCTGGGCCACCGGCGGCGGCCAGGTCGACATGTCGTTCACGCTGAACGGCGTCACGACCCGGATCCAGGGCCAGGCGGCCTCGCTTGCCGACGGCACCGTCACGTTCTCCGGTTCGCTGCAGCAGGGCGACGTGAACGTCGCCAGCGTCAGCGGCACGGTCGATGGCTCCAAGCTGACCTTCGAGGGCCAGCTGAGCACGCCGACGATGTCGGGCAAGGCCACGGGCGTCATCTACTACGGCGCCAACCTCGCCGGGCAGACGATCACCAACCGGGCCGGCACCGCGGTGCAGGCGCAGAAGGGCGACTTCTCCTTCGCCATCACCGAGGGTCGACTGAGCCTCAAGCAGCTCCTGGCCACCGCGAACTTCTCGGTGAAGCGCGTGGGTGCCACCTGGTGGGTCAACGCTGATGCGCTGATCAAGACCGGCGACAACTGGCTGAGCTTCAAGGGCGAGATCGACTCGTCCTGGAACTTCAACCTCAAGGGCGCTGGCGTCATCACGATGGACGGCTACCGCCTGGAGTTCAACGGTACGGCGCTGCTGCGCGACAACCGCCTCGTCCTCGACGGCACGGTCAACGTGGTCACGAGCCTCTTCTCGGTCCAGCTCACGGGCACGATCGAGAAGCCGAACATGGACGCCAACCAGTACTCGTTCACGGGTCGGGCGAGCTTCAAGTTCGGCGGGTACCAGATCGCCAACGCCACGGTGAAGCTGGTCTTCGGTGAGGGTCTGATCACGACCTTCCAGATCAAGATCTGCATCCTGTTCGTCTGCCCCAACGGCACCTACAAGCTGTACTTCCAGGGTGGCAACCTCTCGAAGATCCAGCTCAACGTGCCGATCCTGTACTGGGCGCAGTTCAGCCTCGCTGCCACGGTCGCCGCTCCCGGCGTGCCGCTCGAGTCCAAGATCACGGGCATCTTCTAGGCCGCCCGCCCCATGTTTGCGGCGAGGCACGAGCGGGCCTCGCCGCGAACCCCTCCAAGTTCC
>JAEZDB010000291.1 GCA_023429855.1 Actinomycetes bacterium | reverse complement strand
CGCGCTGGACCGCAACCGTGGCATCGGCCGCGACAACGCCATGCCCTGGCACCTGCCCGACGACTTCAGGCATTTCAAGGCGCTCACCCTCGGCAAGCCGATCCTGATGGGGCGCAGGACCGCGCAGTCGCTCGGCCGTGCCTTGCCGGGCCGGTTGAATCTGGTGCTGACCCGCAGTGGGCAGGTGCCGTTCGAGGGCATGCAGGCGGTGGCCTCGATCGAGCAGGCGCTGCAGGCAGCGGGCGCTGCGGGGGCCGAAGAGCTGTGCGTCATCGGTGGCGGCGAGATCTATCGCCTGGCCATGGCCCAGGCCACCGATCTGCACCTGACGTGGGTACAGACCACTGTACCGGCCGATACCCATTTCCCGCCGGTCGATCCGGCGCTGTGGGTGGAGGTGGCGCGCTAACACCACGCGGCCGACGAGCGGCACGCGTTCGCGTTCGATTTCGTGGATTACCGCCGCGCCTGAGCCGGCGGTGCAGGCAGGCCGGTCGTGCTGACCGGCCTGTGGCTCATTCCGCGTCGCTGGTGACGTCGCTGTTCTGGGGCTGAGATTGCGGCTGGGCGTTCTGCGCGGGTTTCGCACCGCCTCCCTGGCGGCCCTGGCCTCCCCGGCCACGGTCACGCCCCTGGCCTTGACCCTGGCGCGGCGGACGCCCGTTCGCCTGCGCCCCTTCGGCGGCCGGCCGGCGGGCCGGCGGCCGCGGCGCCGGGCAGGATCCACGCAGCGGGGACCGTGTCGGGAATCTCGACGACATCGAGCGGCACCTCCGTGACGACGAGCCGCGAGCGGTCGTCGCCGAGCGGCTCGAGGGTCAGGTCAACGAGCGTCGCGTCGTCCTCGCGGTCGCCGGTCCACCAGCGCAGCGCGACCCGGCGGCCCTCCTCGACCTCCTCGACGGCGACCGAGCGCTCGTCGTCGCCGTCGCGCAGCGTGCCGCGCTCGCCGGGCGCGACCGCCAAGTCAACGTCGTCGGCCAGCCATCGGCTCAGCCCGTCGGCATCGCGCAGCAGCTCCCAGGCCTCGTCGGCCGGAGCCGGCAGGTCGCGCTCGCGGCGCACGGCACCGGGCGCCAGCTCGGTCGCGGTGGTGTGGTCGTCGTCGGCGGTGTAGTCGGGCATCGGGGCTCCAGGTAGGTCGGTTGGGGCAGGTCGATGGCTTGGCACGCAGCCTACATGCAACAGAGCGGTTGCGCGTCCATTTGTCTAGGTAGGCCACAAATCGCAACCGCTGGGTTGCGTGAGTCGCTACCGTGCCGGTCCGTCAACGCGCAATCTGCTGGTTGCGCATAGGTCGCGAAGGAGACCCTTATGCCCCTTGTTCCCATGGTCGTCGAGCAGAGCCCGACCGGCGAGCGCTCGTTCGACATCTTCAGCCGCCTGCTGAACGAGCGCGCGATCTTCCTCGGCACGGCGATCGACGCGAACGTCGCCAACCTCATCGTGGCCCAGCTGCTGCACCTCGAAGCCGCCGATCCCGACAAAGACATCCAGCTCTACGTCAACTCGCCCGGTGGCGAGGTCTACGCGAGCCTCGCGATCTACGACGCCATGCGCTTCGTCAAGTGCGACGTCGCGACGATCTGCACGGGCATGGCGATGTCGGGCGGGTCGCTTGTGCTTTGCGGCGGCGCGCCCGGCAAGCGCGCTGCCCTGCCGAACAGCAGGATCATGATCCACCAGCCACACGGCGGCGCCCAGGGCCAGACGACCGACATCGAGATCCAGACCAAGGAGATGCTCTGGATGAAGGGCAAGCTCGAAGAGATCTACGTCGAACACACCGGCCGCAGCGCCAAGGACGTCGCCAAGGACCTGGAGCGCGACCGCTTCATGAGCCCCGACGACGCGATCGAGTACGGCCTGATCGACCGGATCTACACGTTCCGCGACGAAGCACGCCAGACGGCGCCGTCGCCCAAGGTCGCCGCCGGGTTCTGATCCGCGGCACGAGCCGGGGGACGCCGCCCGAGTCGGCGCAGCGGGCGCTCATGCGGCCTGCTGCGCCGTGCCGAACTTGCGGTCCCAGGCGCCGCGCAGGTCGTCGGCGGTGAGTCCGTAGACGCTGGCGCTCGCGAGCGGAGCGCCGAGGCAGAACTCGGGGTCGTGCCAGAGGAAGTAGAGCGTGTCGGTGAGGATCTCGTACTTGGCTTCGTCGTAGCGGGGGAGGCCAGCCTCCTCGCACATCAGTTCCAGGCGAGCTTCGAAGGTGGGGATGCGGTTGCGTGGCATGTTCAGGCTCCGCGCTTAGTTGAGGACGGCGTCGCCGGCGGTGGCGCTCGCCAGTGCGGCTGCGAGGTCTTGCGGCCCGTCCGACAGCTCGACGACGACCACCTTCTTCGTGTCCTCCCAGATGAACCAGACCTCGCCTGGCCCCTCAGGGTCCGACATGTACTTCACGCGGTCGAAGCGCGGCAGCCCGCCGTCGGCGGCGATGTCTTCCATGCGTCGGCAGAGGTCTTCGATCTGATCCATGCGGTCCATGGCACGAGCCTGCCGAAGAAGGTGTGCCGTGTCTGTGCAGAACTGCAACAAAACTGCGCACGTGCGCAGCGCTTTCTACGGGGCCCGGCGCTCAGGGTCTGCTCAGGAACTCTCCGCGCTGGGCACAGCTTCCCGACTTAGCCTGGTCGCATGGACCAGGAGATTCTTGCCAGCCGCGCCCGAGTCAGCAGACGGCGCCTCCTTGCCGTCGGCGGCTCGATCGGGGTCGGCACCCTGCTCGCGGCCTGCGGCGACAGCGCGACCGACGGCAGTTCCGCCACGGTGACGACCACCGACGGCACCACCGCCGAGATCGAGCCGACCACGCCAGCCGCGACGACCGGCGCGGGCTCGTCGTCGGACAGCCTCGTCGCCAAACTCGACGCGGCCAACACCTGCGGCCTCGCTAAAGAGGAGACGCAGGGCCCCTACTGGTTCGATGTGGACGCGATCCGCTCCGACATCACGGAGGACCGGCCCGGCACCGAGCTGCAGCTTGCGCTGCGGGTCGTCGACGCGGGCAACTGCGACGCCGACGGCACGCCCGCGGTGATCAAGGACGCCGTCGTCGAGATCTGGCATTGCGATGCCGGTGGCAGCTACTCGGGCTTCGAATCCGGCTCCTCCGGCCAAGGCGGTGGCCCTCCCGGTGGCGGTGGCCCTCCCGGCGGCGGTGGCGCTCCCGGCGGCCAGTCCAGCGGCGGCACCACCTCTGACGGCTCCTACTCAGAAGGCGTCCAAGAAGCCACGCCGACCGACGACGAGACCTACTTGCGCGGCGCTCAGGTCACCAACAAGGACGGGATCGCGCGCTTCACGACCATCTACCCCGGCTGGTACTCGGGCCGCACGGTCCACATCCACCTGAAGGTCCACGTCGACAAGAAGAACGTCCTGACGACCCAGCTCTACTTCGACGAGGACCTCACCGCGAAGGTCTTCGAGGCCAAGCCCTACTCCAGCCGCCCGGGCCGCGACACCTTCAACGACGGCGACTCGATCTACGACGCGTCGGGCCTGCTGCTGACCGAAGCTGATGGCGACGCATACGTCGCCGCCATCAACCTCGGGATCAACGTTTGAGCTAGCGCAGCTCGGAGCTGCTCAGCTCGAGCAGGCGGCGTGCGATCACGAGCAGCTGGATCTGCTGCGTGCCCTCGAAGATGTCGAGGATCTTGCCGTCGCGGGCCCACTTCTCGAGCAGCTCGCGCTCGGCGTAGCCGGTGGCGCCGCAGAGCTCGACGCAGCCCATCGACACGTTGACGCAGGTGCGGCCGGCCTTCGCCTTGGCCTGCGAGGCCTCGACGGAGTTCGGCGTGCCGTTGTCGGCGAGCCAGGCAGCGCGTAGCGTCAGCAGGTACGCGGCCTCGTAGTCGGCTTCGAACTGCAGCAGCTTGGCCACCGCGGCGTGCTGCGAGTTGGCCGGGCGGTCGTAGTCGATCTCAATGCCCTCGGCCTTGAGCAGCTGGGTTGTGAGATCCAGCGACGCGCGGGTCAGGCCGACGGCCATCGACGCCACCATCGGGCGGGTGTTGTCGAAGGTCTGCATCGCGCCGCCGAAGCCGGTCTCGGTGCGGATCTCCGGGTCGCCGAGGAGGTCCTCAGCGGGCACGCGGCAGTCTTCGAGGACGAACGCCGCGGTGTCGGACGCGCGGATCCCGAGCTTGTGCTCGAGACGGTCGAGCTTCATGCCCGGGTTCTTGCGGTCGACGACGAACGACTTGATCGCCGGGCGCCCGATCGACAGGTCGAGCGACGCCCAGACGACGACGAGGTCGGCGCGCTCGCCGGCCGTGACGTAGATCTTCGTGCCGTTGAGGATGTAGTGGTCGCCGTCCTTCTTGGCGGTCGTGCGGATCGCGGCCGCATCGGAGCCCGCCTCGGGCTCGGTGATCGCCATCGCGGCCCACTTGTCGCCGTAGCGCGCCTTCTGCTCGGGCGAAGCCACGGCCGCGATGGCCGAGTTGCCGAGGCCCTGGCGCGGCAGCGCGAGGGTGAGGCCGACGTCGCCGCGGCACGTCTCCATGATGGAGAGCGCCGAGCTCATGTTGGTGCCGTTCTTAACGCCGCCGTCGTCCTTCTTCGGCGCGCCAGCGTTGCCGCCGTTCTCGCCGTGCGACTGGCTGGCGCCGGTGGCGCCGGCGCCCTGGCCGGTGCCGGAGGCGTTGAGGCCGTCGACGACCGCCGAGAGGAGGTCGAGCTCTGCCGGGTACTCGTGCTCGCCGAGGTCGTACTTGCGCGCGATCGGGCGGAACACCTCGTCGGCGACGGAGCCGGCCTGCTTGACCAGCGGAACGAACTTCTTGGGGATCTCGAGATCAATGCTCATGGGATCTGTTCCTTCGTCTTCTCTGGTCGGCATTAGACGAGCAGCGTGCCCTCGAGCACGCCGACGCCTCGCAGGTCGCGGTACCACCGCTCGTTCGGGTACTCCTTCACGTAACCGTGGCCGCCGAGCAGCTGCACGGCGTGCGAGCCGATCTGCGTCGCGTAGGTCGCGGCGAGCTGGCGGGCGTAGGCGATCTGCTGCGACGCGTCCTTCCCGGAGTCCAGGCGAGCCGCGGCCTTGAGCACGACGAGGCGCAGGCCCTCGAGCTCGATCGAGATGTCGGCGATGGTGAAGGCCACGGCCTGGCGGTGAGCGATCGGCTCGCCGAAGGCCTCGCGGTGCTTCACGTAGGGGATGAGCTGGTCGAGCGCGGCCTGCGCACCGCCGACGGCGGCAGCAGCCCACGCCAGGCGCGAACGGCGCACGGCGTCGAGGTGGTCCTCGGTGGTGCCGAGCAGGTTGGCGGCCGGAACGGTAACGCCCTCCAGGATCAGGCGGCCGGTGCGCGCGGCGCGGATGCCCATGGCCGGGTCGTCCTCGATCGAGAGGCCGAGAGTGCCGGCTTCGACGATGACGAGGCGAGGCTCACCCTCGACGAGCGCCGACACGATGAACAGCGCGGCCTCCTCGGGGTTGGCGACGAGCGCCTTGACACCGTCGAGCTTGAGGTCGGAGCCGACCTTCGTCGCCTTCGTCTTCGGCGCGAGCGGGTCGAACAGCGGCTGCGGCTCCTGGATGGCCAGGGCGGCCTGAGCCGTCTCCTCGTCTTCCGTGAACGCCGGCAGGAACGTCGCCTGCTGACCCGCGTCGCCGTAGAGGGCGATCGCCGACGCAACGGCCGACGGCGCGAGCAGCGCGGTCGCGAGGCCGATGTCGCCCTTGGCGAGCGCCTCCGTCACGAGGACGCCGGTCACGGCCGAACGCTCCTCGGCGATGCCGCCGAGCTCATCCGGGACGCCGAGCAGCGTGAGGCCGAGCTCGCCGGCCTGCTCGAGGACCTTCTCCGAGACCTTGCGGTTCGTGTCGGCCTCCTGGGCAGCCGGACGCAGGACGGTCGCGGCGAGTTCGCCGGCGGCCTCCTGGATCATCTGCTGATCTTCGGTGGGCGTGAGGTCGAACACCTGGCGCGGCTTGGCGATCTTCGCGCGGGCCGGCTTGGAGCCGTTGGTGTTGATGCGCGCGAACGTCTTGCGGGCGACGCTCTCGGTCCGCAGGCCCTGGCGGGTGCTGACGAAGAGGATCCGCTCGACCTTCTTGCGGGTCGCGGCATCTTGCAGGACCGGCAGGCCGCCGGCCTTGGTGACGAGCCGCAGGGCGACAGCGGTCGCCTTGTCGAGCGGGGTGGACTTGAGCTGGTCTGGCACGGAGGCTCCGGTGATGGGGTGCGGAGTGCGGGGACTTGGGCAGCCGGGGGTTGGCCGCTCACCGCGAGGAATGAGCCGGCGCGCAGCCGCCGGGTGGGGCGGCTGCACGCTGATGGCTCGGGGACTACAGGGGCGTGACGCGGCCCCGGGCGTGGATACGGTCGCCAGCGGCGCTGGTGACCAGCAGGTCGGTCGACTTGCCCTCGGGCCACGACCGCAGCGCGATCTTGGCCGGGAGCAGGACCGGCTTCTGGAACGCGACGGCGAGCGAGACGGCCTCGGGGAGGTCGTCCTGCAGCTCCGACGCGATCCTGGCTGCGGTCCACATGCCGTGGGCGATCGCCCGCGGGAACCCGAACGCCTTGGCGGTCAGGTTGTTGAGGTGGATCGGGTTGCGGTCGCCGGAGGCGCCGGCCCACTGGCGGCCGAGGTCGCCGGCGGCCGACCACTCGGCGACGGTCGCGGACTCGGGGGCCTCGTCGACGCTCGCGACGCCCAGCACGGGCTGCTCGGGCGCATCCTTGCCCGGCTTTGCGCCGATGCGCAGGAACGTCGACAGCTCGCGCCAGACGACCTCGCCGCCCGCGGCTGCGGTCGTCTCGATCTGGTAGGTCGCGCCCTTCTTGTGCTTGAACGGGCCGACGAACTTGACGCCGATGTCGAGCGGCTCCGCCGACGACACGATCTTGTGCCGCTCGACGAGGTTGTCGAGGTGCACCGTGCCCATCGCGGGGTACGGGAACGAGCCGTCGGTGATCCCCTGCATGTGCAGCGGGAACGCGAGGAAGTGGGGGAGCAGCAACGGCGCATCCGGGCCGCCGCGGTCCTCGGTGAGGTTCCGGAGCTGCTTGATCACCTGCGGCGGGAGCGACGCGCCCGACAGGGTGAGCTCCTTGGCCGGCAGCGGGCCGCCGCCGCCCGGGAGGAACGGCAGGTTGCCCGCGACCGGCAGGGCGGCGAGCGCCGCCTTGCCGTACGAGGGCAGGATGCCCGGGGCTTTGGTGGCGCTCATGGCCCTAGGCCCCGATCAGCGACTGGCCGCAGACGCGGATCACGCGGCCGTTGATGGCCGACGAGCCCGGCGACGCGTACCAGGCGATCGTCTCGGCGACGTCGACCGGCAGACCGCCCTGCGAGAGCGAGTTCAGGCGACGGCCGGCCTCGCGGATGCCGAGCGGGATCGCCGCCGTCATCTTCGTCTCGATGAAGCCCGGAGCGACGGCGTTGATCGTACCGCCGGCCTTCGCAAGCGCTTCGGCGTAGGCCTCGGTGAGACCGATCATCCCGGCCTTGGACGCGCCGTAGTTGGTCTGGCCGTTGTTGCCGGCGATGCCGGCGATCGAGGCCAGGCCGATCACGCGCGAGCCCTTGCCCAGGAGCTTGTCCTTGAGGAGCTGATCGACGATGCGCTGCGGTGCCGTGAGGTTGACGGCGATGACCGCGTCCCAGCGCTCGGGCTTCATGCGGGCCAGGGTGCGGTCCTGCGTGATGCCGGCGTTGTTGACGACGATGTCGACGCGGCCGTGCAGCGCCTTGAGCTGCTTGGACAGCTCAGCCGGAGCGTCTTCGCCGGTCACGTCGAGCGTGATCGCGTCGCCGCCGAGCGGGGCGAGCGTCGCCGCCAGCTCGTCGGCGAGCGGGGCGATGTCGAGGCCGACGATCTGCGCGCCCTGGGCGTGCAGCGTCTGCGCGATTGCAGCGCCGATGCCGCGCGCGGCGCCGGTGACCAGGGCGATCTTGCCGTCGAGCGGCTTGTCCCAGTTGGCCGGAGCCTCGACGCCTGCTTTGCCGGGCGTCGAGATGCGGACGACCTGGCCCGACACGTACGCCGAGCGACCCGAGACGAACAAGCGGACGGTCGACTCGAGGCCGGCCTCCGCACCTGGGGCGAGGAGCACGAGGTTGACCGTGCGGCCCTTGCCGATCTCCTTGCCGAGCGAGCGGGTGAAGCCCTCGAGGCCGCGCTGCACGATGCGCTGCGACGGATCCTTGACGAGGTCGGGGTTGAGGCCGATCTCGTGGATGCGGCCGCTGGTGTTCACGGTCTTCGCGGTCGGGTGCAGCGCGCGGTACTGGCCGGCGAGCTCCTCCGTCGTCGAGATCGCGGTCGCGTCGACGACGATGCCGCCGACCTTCTTCTTCGTGGCACCGAAC
>JAEZDB010000237.1 GCA_023429855.1 Actinomycetes bacterium | reverse complement strand
CGGCGACGGGCGTGCCGACCAGGGTGAGCTTGGCGCCCGCGAGCGGAGCGCCCTGGGCGTCGGTGATGCGCCCTGCCACGTCGACGGTCTTCGCGGCTGACCACGTGGTCGACAGGGTGGCCTGGGCGGGGCGCCCCTGGCACTGGACGACGTGCTTCGCGGCCCACTTCGGCTGCTTGCAGCGGCGGATCGTTGCTGGCTTCGTCGAGGCGGCGCGCGCAGTCGTAGGCCAGCCGAGCGTGACCGTCGCGGACTCGGTGGCCACCGATCCGTTGACGTCGCCGCGGACCTCCGGCGGCGAGTCGGGCCCGATGATCACGCCGCCGCCGGAGCCGGGCGTGGTGGGGCTGACGGGCGTAGTCAGGGTTCCCGGCGTGGTCGGCGTCACCGGCGGCGCGGCGTTCTTGACCGAGAGCTTCCCCTCGGTGACCACCGTCGTGTTGCCCGACGCGTCTTCGAGCAGGACGCGCACGTCGTGCGTACCGTCCTTGACCTTCGTCGTGTCCCACGTGGCTGCCGCGCCGGCGCTGAGCTGACAGGGTTGGCGGACGACGAAGGCCCGGAGCCCGTCGCTGGCGGTCGACGCGGCGCAGTGGCTCGGGTTGCCGGTCGTCGGCGAGCCGCTCGCCACCTCGGCGCCGTCGACGACGATGACCGTGCGGTAGATCCCGGACCCGGTGTCGTTTCCGGCGACGACGACGTCGCGGCTGCCGCTCATCGTGGAGGCCGTGTCGATCTTCCCAGCTGCGTTCACGAGCGTCCCCGCGACCGCCGCCACTGATGGCGCGCTGTTGTCGCGCAGCTTGATGTCGTAGGCGGTGATGCGGTAGCTGGCGTCGCAGGCGTACTGCCCGCTCCAGTTGTTGCAGCTGGTTTCGAGCTTGATCGGCGCGCCCGGGAAGCCTTGTGGTCCCGATGCGATCTCTACGCGGTTCGTCGCCGCGAACGGGTCGGCGGTGGTGCCCACGATGGCGTCTTCGGGGTAGTCGTCGACGGTATTGCCGTCGCCAAAGGCGATGTCGATGCCGTAGTAATACGCATTGCCCAGGCTGTCTTGGGGGTAGCTGAGCAACATCGCAACCCCGGCCAACGGGTAATCCGGTGCATGGGTCGGCGCACTCTGGACCGCCCGCATCGCCCGCCACAGCGTCGCTGCCTCCATCGTGAGGTCGGCACCCGGCCGGTACACCATCGACGCCGACGCAACGCCCGAGGCGTTCCCAGATGCGAGGCCGATCGAGCCGTTCGCCGTGCCGCAGGTGAGCACCACGGCGGAGGCCGGCGTGCCGCCGCTGTCCCACCCGTCCATCGGGGCAACGGCGCCAGACGGCGTGCGGCAGCCCCAGTGGTGGTAGACGCCCGCGTCCGCAGACGCCGGCAACACGGAGACCAGCACAAGCGCCGCGAGGGCGGCGCGGCGCGCGGTCAGATTGAGGACACCCAGCACGTCGCACACGGTGTCACACCATTCACTGGTGTGTAAACCGCTACAACACGTGGCGGGCGCGTCAGCGTCATCTCGCTGGAGCCGCTGAGCGCCGCGCGGGCCTCAGATTCCGGGGCCCTTGGTCGGGTCGAGCTCCGCGTCCATGTTCATCGCGGCGGCGAGGTAGCCGTGCTCGAACGTGGGGCGGCCGCCTTCGAGCGGCGGCGTGTCGGCCATGATGGCGTCGATCTGCTCGCGTTCGAGGACCTCGTGCTCGAGCAGCTCCTGGGCGAGGGCGTCGAGTTGAGACCGGTGCGTGGTGATGATGCCCCAGGCGATGCGGCGGGCTTCGAACGCGAGGTCGCGGCGTTCTTCGTCGCGGACGCGGCGCGTGGTGTCGGACACGAGGTGGGCGTCGTCGACGGCGCGCTGGGAGCCCTCTTCGGTGCCCATCGCGTACTCGTAGATCATGGCGTGCGTGATCTTCGCGACGGTCGTGAGGTCGCTGGCGGCGCCGGTCGTGATCGAGCCGAAGACGACCTCCTCCGCAACGCGGCCGCCGAGGGCCATCGCCATGTAGTCCACGAGCTGGTCGCGGCTCTTGAGGTAGCGGTCTTCCTCGGGCAGGTTCAGCACGTAGCCGAGGGCCTTGCCGCGCGGCACGATCGAGATCTTGTGGAGGCGGTCGACCGTCGGCAGCAGTTCGCTGCAGAGCGCGTGACCGGCCTCGTGGTAGGCGACGATGCGCTTCTCGTCGGGCGCGAGTACCCGCCGGGACTGGACGCCGGCGATCACGCGCTCAAGGGCGCGCTCGAAGTCGAGCTGCACGAGCTCCTCGCCGCCGCGGCGGACGCAGACGATCGCCGCCTCGTTGCAGATGTTTGCGAGGTCCGCGCCCGTGAGGCCGCTCGTCTGCTGTGCGACGAGGGCGAGGTCGGTGCCCGGAGCAAGCTTCTTGTTGCGCGTGTGGACCTCGAGGATCTGCTCGCGGCCGGTCACGTCGGGCGGCGTGACCAAGACCTGGCGGTCGAACCGGCCGGGGCGCAGCAGCGCGGGGTCGAGCGTCTCGATGAGGTTCGACGCCGCGATCACGACGACGTCCTCGGAGCCCTCAAAGCCGTCCATCTCGACGAGCAGCTGGTTGAGCGGCTGCTCGCGCTCGCCGCTGCCGCCGTCGCCGCCACCTTGGCGCTTGCCGCCGATGGCGTCGATCTCGTCGATGAAGATGATCGCCGGCGCGTGCTTGCGCGCCTCGCGAAAGAGCCGGCGGATGCGTGCGGCGCCAAGGCCGGCGAAGGTCTCGACGAACGACGACGCCGACTGCGAGAAGAACTCCGCGCCTGACTCCTGCGCCACGGCCTTCGCCAGCAGCGTCTTGCCGGTCCCCGGCGGGCCGTGCAGCAGCACGCCCTTGGGCAGCTTGGCGCCGACCTTCTGGAAGCGCTTGGGCGACCGCAGGAAGTCGACGACCTCCTGCAGCTCGTCCTTGGCCTCGTTGACGCCGGCGATCTTGTCCCACGTGACCGAGCTCTTCGCCGACGGCTTGATCTTCTTCGGCGCCGTCTTCGGCATGACCTTGATCGAGCGCCAGATCATGTAGACGATCGCGAGCAGGAACAGCACCTGGAAGGTGGTCGCCCACAGGTCGAAGAAGTTGCGGATCGCTTCGCCGATCGACTCCTCCGGGAACGGCTGCAAGCGCGGCGTGCCCGGGAGCGCCCCGAGCACGGGGAGGGTCACGCCATCGGCAGGAACCGCGGCAGCGGGCTGGGGCGCGACCGGTGCGGCGCCGGTCTGCTGCGCCCAGTTGCCAAAGACTTCATTGAGCTGGTCGGTGACGGAGGGTTGAGACACGTGTTCCTGTCATCGGCACCAAGCACGGCGCCCTGAGCACAGCTTGACGCGACCCACGCGACGCTGATGAAAAATGGGGTCCTGACCCGGCCACCCGGGCGCCCCCGCCGCAGCTCAGCTGGCGCGGCGCTCGTAGCCGCCGGCAGGCGGAACGGGCCGGCGACGCCGGTCGATCAGCGCCGGAGCTGGGTTGCGCGGGCGCTGCGCCTCGTCGCGCGAGGACTGCGCGAGTGCGCTGGCGACCGCGTGGTAGACGGAGCCGCTCGTCGCCATGCCGACGTGGCTAGCCGACACCTCGACCGCGTGGTAGCCGGGGGCGATGCACGCCTTGGCGCGGATCAGCCCGTCGCTGCGGGAGAACACGGCCGTGCCGAGCACGCCGGCCGGGAGCGGCGCCTGCAAATCCGGCCAGAAGCCCTCGCAGCACGTGCGGGTGCGCGCGGGATCAAGGACCTCGGGGTGCTCGTGGGCCGTCTCGGTATCGGGGACCGGGCTGCCCGGCGCGCCAACCCAGCAGCTCGTGGCGATGTAGCCGCCGCGCGCGTCGCCGAGGCGCGAGAGCCAGGTGAGGTTGCGCTGCAGCAGCGGGTGGAAGTCGTCGATCGTGCCGTTGATCGGGCTGCCGAGCGTGGTGACGGAGGCGATCAGGTCGGGGCGGCGCACGCCGAGCACGTGCGCCAGCATGCCGCCGCGCGACTGCCCGACGACGTGGATTCGGCGACCGTCGAGGCGATACGCCGCCTCAGCCCGCGACTCCAGCGACGCCATCACGCGCTCGGAACATTGGATGTTGCTGCGGATCCCGCTGCTCTCAGCGTGGTAGCCGATGCGCGTGAGCCAGCCGCGCATCGGGCGCAGCGTGTCGTCGCCGACCAGCAGACCCGGGATCGCGAGAATTCGCTGTCCGTCGCCGCGGCGCACGCCACGGCCGCGCCAGACGTCGGACCGCATGAGCGAACCGAGTTCGAGGGGGATTCTGAGTTCGCCGAGGATGTTCATCGCTCTCCCTCCTTCATCGACCGCAACGCCCGAGAACCACAGGCGCTGGACCGGATCCATACCCCGGCCCACCCACCGGGGGACACCGGCACCGGGGCCTTCGAACAACCACCCCGAACTTGGCGCAAACGGACGCTTAGCAACTGTCTCGGCGCGCGGTCCGCCGGAGTGCTGTTGAATGGGCCCACGTGCAATCCGGCCCACCTGATTCACCGCCCACCCCGCCCCGCGGCCGCGGCCGTCCGCCGACGCTTGATCGCCCGGCCGCGCTCGACGCTGCATGGAAGGTCGTCGCCGAACGCGGCCTCGACCGCACGCGCTACGCCGACGTGGCCCGCGCCAGCGGCACCCCCGTCAGCACGTTGCAGAACGCGTTTGGCAGCCTCGAGGCGCTCCTCAACGCCGCGATCGACCGGGCCGCCACCCGCGACGCCGAATACCTGACCACGCTCCCCGGCGAAGACGAGGCGACCGCCTTCGAACGCCTGCGCCTGATGATCGTCGGCTCGTTCGACGAGCCCGACGCCTTCGAGAGCTGGCTCGTCTGGCTGGAGCTCTGGCGTGCCGCCGCCCGCGACACCGGTCTCGCCAACCACGTCGACGGCGCGTACGAGCCGTGGTGGAACACCGCCGAATCGATCATTCGCCACGGCCAGCGCACGGGCGAGTTCACGAGCGAGGTCGATGCCCGCGATCTCGCCATCGCAGCGGTCGCCATCCTCGACGGCTGTGCCTGTGCGCTCCTGCTGCGCGCGCACAACCAAGACGGGGCAAACGCCGGCCGCATCGCCTTCGAAACCATCTCGCGAGCGCTCGCTGCCTAGGCCGACGCGGCGCGCCGCCCGCGCGGCGGAAAACCAGATTCCGGCGCACTAGACGCTTGTCGTATGGCGATACGACGCCTTGGTACGTTGCTCTGAGGCCTGGTCTTGCGCCGAGCCTGATCCGCACGCGGAACGCCGCCCTCGCGTTGGGGGACGCAGGTGGCAGTTCGACGAGCGCCCCGAGGAGGCTGTCCCCACTTGTAGGAGGGGGTGGCCTCCTCGTCGTTCCCGGCAGGGCGCTGCCGGTCCGCGATGTCAGGCTGCTTTGCGCTCGGCGGCGCAGCCGAGCGGAGCGCCCGCCCCGAGGCGTTCGGCGATCTCGCCGGCCGGCAACGGACGCGCGAAGTGGTAGCCCTGGCCGGTCTCGCAGCCCCAGCGGGAGAGGAGCTCGACCTGCTCGCCGTACTCGACGCCTTCGGCCACGACGGTGAGGCCAAGGGAGTGGGCGAGCCCGATGACCCCCTCGACGATCGCTGCGTCCTCCGCGCCGTCAAGGAGACCGTCGACAAACGACTTGTCGATCTTCAGCGTGTTGACCGGCAGCAGCTGACGGAGGTGGCTGAGCGACGCGTACCCCACGCCGAAGTCGTCGACGGCGAGTCCGACGCCGAGCTCGATCAGGGCCGACAGCGTGCGAGCCGTCGACTCGCTGTCGCCGAGCACGGCCGTCTCGGTGATCTCCAGGCACAGCTGCGCCGGGGCGATCCCGGTGGCCTTCAGGGTTCGCCGTACCGTGTCGATGAGGCCGGGCCCGGCGAGCTGCTGACTGGCGACGTTGACGGAGACCTTGAGGTCGGGGTCGCCCCATTCAGCAAGCTGGCGGCAGGCCTCCTCCACGACCCACGTCCCGATCGGCACGATCGTGCCGTTCTGCTCTGCGAGCGGAATGAAGTCGACGGGCGACACGAGACCGATCGTGGGGTGCTGCCACCGCAGCAGCGCCTCGACCCCCGTGATGTGGCCGCTCGGGAGTTCGACGAGCGGCTGGTAGACGAGGAACAGCTCGTCGCGCTGCAGCACCGTGTGCAGCGCCGACTCGAGGTCAAGGCGCTCCGTCGCCCGACGACGCATCTCGTCGTCGAACACCTCACAGCGGCCCTTACCGAGCTGCTTGGCGCGGTACATCGCGGAGTCGGCGTCGCGCAGGGCGGCGTCGGCGCCGGCCGCGTCGCCAGGGAGGCAAAGGCGCACGCCCATCGAAGTCGTCACGTAGATCGGCTCGCCGTTGATGAAGACCGGGGTACGCAGCTCGTGGACGATGCGGTCGGTGACTGCCGTCGCGTCGTCATCGCCGGCTGCGGAGCCGAGCAGGATGACGAACTCGTCGCCGCCGAACCGCGCGACGACGTCGTCGGGTCCCAGGGCTGACTGCAGCCGCGCCGCAAACGCCTTGAGCAGCTCGTCGCCGGCGCCATGGCCGAGCGAGTCGTTGACGATCTTGAAGTCGTCGAGGTCGAGGAAGATCACCGTAGTGCCTTGGCCGTCGGCGAGGGCACCCTCCAGGCACCGCATGAACATCACGCGGTTCGGGAGGCCGGTCAGCGCGTCGTGATGGGCGCGCCAGATGAGATCGGACTCCAGGTTGCGGCGGCGGGTCACGTCGATGCAGTGGCTGATCCAGCCGGTGTGCACGCCGGCCTCGTCGTGCATCGGCGCGTGGCGCCACTGCCCCCAGCCAGTTCCGTCGGCGTGGCGCAGCTCGACTGACTCCGCACCAGGGAACGCGTCGCTGCCGAGATCGGAGGTGTCGACGAGATCACGCAGCGGCACACCGACGATGTCGCGCTCCGGCTGCGTCGCGCCCCAGCGGCGCAGCAGCGCTGCATTGACCTCGCGGATCTGACCGTCGACGCCAACGAGCGCCATCCCGATCGGCGCCTCGTTGAAGGCGCTGCCGAAGCGCTCCTGGCTGCGCACGGCCGTGCGGCGCGACGCCTCGTTCATCCGCCAGCCAACGAGGCAGATGAAGCCCTGGGCGGCAATGAAGACGGCGTGGATGACCGACCACTTGAGCGGGTGCTCGATGGCGTCGGGGTGGTTGAAGAACGAGGACGACGAGGCGAAGCTCATCGTGATGTGGTGCAGGAGCACGTAGGCAAACGCGAGCAGGTACGGGAACCACTCTTCGTAGAGCGCCAGCAGCGCGACGATGATGAAGAAGTGGAAATGCGCCTCCACAGCACCGTCCATCAGGTGGACGAGCACTGCCGCCGCGCTGAGCAGGCCGAGCGCCACCGCGGCCTCGCGACCGCGGCGGGCCACCCGCGGGTTCATCGCAACGAGCGCCGGGATCAGCAGCGGCACGATGTCGAGCACCGAGTGCACAACCGGGAAGCCCTTCAGCAGACCCCAGACGAGCATCACCGGGATGTGCGCGACGAGCACGAGCGTCATGGCGCGGTGGCGAGACTCCCACTGGTCAGCGGGCAGCTGATGGCCCTCGGGGAGCCAATCGCGAATCGAGGCGAGCACACGGGTCATGAGGCCCCATCTGGATCGACCACTTCACTTTGTTGTTGATCGTTTCCAGGCATGAATTCAGATTTTCCGCGAGCGCTACCCGCCGCGCGGAAGCCGCATTTCGCCCGGGAATGCGCCGCTTTTGCCACGCGAGGACCGACGCCTCGCTATTCAGGTCAGACCAGTTGGCCCAGGCCGTATGGCCCTACCGGAAGTCCGCGGAGACTGCGATAGTGGCCCGCGTGATCGAGCCGAAGGACCCGCCGAGCGCCACCAAGCGGCGGCTGGGACGACCGCCCACCCTCAACCGCGATGCGGCGCTGCGCGCTGCTCGCGGGGTGATCGCCGAGCGTGGATTCGACCGCACGCGCTACGCCGACGTGGCCGAGGCCTCGGGCATCCCCGTCACCAGCCTGCAGCACGCGTTCGGCTCGCTGAAGGCGATGCTGCTGGAGTCCGTGCAGAAGTCGACGGCGTCGGAGATCGCGGTCCTGCGCGACCTCTCACGCGACACCTCGCTCACGCCGTGGGAGCGCCTGTCGGAGTTCATCGCAGGCGCCGTCCACCCGCCCGACGAGCCCGACTCGTGGCTCCTGTGGCTAGAGCTTTGGCGCCTCGCCGGCCGCGACCCCGAGATCGGCGCCGACGCGGGCGTCATCTACTCGCACTGGTGGGACTACGTCGAAGAGCTGATCGTGCTCGGCAAGGAAGCCGGTGAGTTCAGCGGGCCCTACGCAGATTCGCCGCGCGAGGGCGCGATCGCCGCGGTCTCGATCATCGACGGCCTGGCGATCGGCCTCGTGATCCGCGCCGACGGCCCCGACTACGACCGCTTGCTCACCCTCGCCTGCGGGACGATCGCCCAGCTCCTGGGCCACCGGGTCTAAGCCGCGAGCAGACGGGCCGCCGCCGCGGCCAGATCGGCCATCGTGCACGGCTTGCGGACGATCGCTTCGACGCGCAGACGCTCGGCGTCGGCCAGGTCCTCACGGTCGAGGTGCCCGGAGGTCAGCACGACCGGCAGGTCCGGCACCAGCTCGCGCGCCGCCTTCACGAGTTCGAGGCCCGACATCCCCGGCATCGAGAAGTCGGTGATCAGCACGTCGAGGTGCTCGGGGTTGGCCGCGATCCAAGCGAGCGCCACCTCCGGATCGGTAAAGACCTCCACTGCACAGCCCGACAGCGGCAGCGCGCGACGCGCCAGCGTCGCGAGCGCCTCCTCATCGTCGACGAAGCAGACCTCGCAGCGGGCGTCGCCCGCGGCGGCTGCGTCCTCGGTCGCCGCGTCGGAGCGACGCTCTGGATCTGCGCCGTTCTGGGCGGCCGTGTGTGCGGTGCCAGCGGCCTCCTGCGCCGGGAGGTAGGCCGCGAAGATCGCGCCGCCGTCGCTCCCGTTCGATGCCGTGAGCACGCCGCCGTGACGGTCGACGATGCCCTGCGCTGACGACAGCCCGAGCCCTGTCCCCTTCCCGACCTCGCGCGTGGTGAAGAACGGGTCGAAGATGCGGTGGCGAACCGCCTCGCTGATGCCGTGCCCGTCATCGCTGACCCGCAGGCGGAGCCAGTCGCGGCCGCCGAGCGGGACGCCGTCGGCGGCCAGCTCGGCCGCCGTCGCGACCGCCAGCTCGACATGGACACGTCCCGGGCGGTTGCCGATGGCCTGCCGCGCGTTGGAGATGAGGTTCACGACGACTTGGTGCAGCTCGGTGGGGTCGCCGTCGACGTGCGGCAACCCGCGGGGGCAGTCGACCAGGAGGCGCACGTCCCGCCCCATCGCCGGTGCCATCAGCGTCGCGGCCTCCGCCACCACCGTGCGGAGGTCGAACACCTCGCACCGCGGAGTGTCGTCGCGGCCGAACGCGAGTAGGCGTCGGACGATGTCAGATGCACGCTCCGCCCCGCGGCTGATCTCGTCGAGGCTCTCGTGCGGCGACAGCCCGGCGTCGACCTCGCGCTTGGCGAGCTGGACGAAGTTGAGGATCGCGCCGATCACGTTGTTGAAGTCGTGGGCGACGCCGCTCGTCAGCGTGCCGAGCGCCTCGAGCTTGTCGCGTCGGGCGCGCTCATCGTGCTCGGCCCGCCTCGCCGTCACGTCGCCGAACACGCCCGACATCACGGTCGGCGCCCCGTCTTCGTCGAACTCGCAGCGCCCGATCACGAGCACCCAGCGCTCGGCGTCGCGCGCGCCCGGGCGCGGCAGCAGCAGCCGGTGCTCCGAGCGGAACTCCGGCCCCCCACGTACGAGGCTCGCTGCGAGCCGGTCCTTGAAGGCCGGTCGATCGTCTGGGTGCACCAGCGCAAGCATTCGGCTGAGCGCGCCGCTGCTCCGGTCACCCTTGAAGGGTAGGCCGAGGACCTCGTCGATCTGCGAGTCGTCCGACAGCCGATCAGGCCCGATCTCCCACGTGAACACGCCAAAGCCGGTGAGTTCGAGCGTCGCGGCCAGGTACTGGCCTCTGCGGCGCACTTCGCGAGCCAGTTCGGCGTAGCTCGGCTCCAGACCGTCGGTGGTCTGCTCGGGCATCGGGGGATCCGTCTGATGTTCGGCGTACTCCATCGCAGCCAGGCCACATCCGTGCCAAACAGCATGCAACCTTGTTGCAACCTAACTGGGCGCCTCTGCGCCATGGGGCGATCTGTTCATAACTTCTCGCCACGGGTGGGCACAGTGGACACCGCTGCCCGCTACGCGGCGTCGCTCACCCGGCCCTCGCGGTCGCGGGCCAGCCGCCCGGCCTGGTCGAGGCTCTTGAGCGGCGCCCGCGTCGTGCCCTTCTCGCCCGGCACCGGCGGCTGCTCAGTCCGAAAGCAGACCGAGCAGCAGGTCGGCGGTCGCGCCCAATGCGTCCCAGGCGACCGGGCGATGGACGTCCCACATGGGGAGCGCGGCCAGGGCGAGCACCGCGCGGGGATCCGACGGCAGGTCGGGATAGCCGCGGAGGGGCGCGAGCCGCGCCAACCGCTCGGCCGCGGCGACGGGCACGACTTCGACGTCAGACCGCTCGGCGGCGTGGAGAAACACCCAGCCGCCGAGTACGTGAGCGGGCTCGATCCGCGGCAGCGCCAGCCGCCAGCGCGTCTGCGCCCGTGCCCGCGACACCGCCAGGTGGCCG
>JAEZDB010000165.1 GCA_023429855.1 Actinomycetes bacterium | reverse complement strand
GGTCGGCTCCGGCGTCGTCGGCTCCGGCTCGGGCTCCGCCTCGGGGGTTTGGACCGTGGTGGTGTCCGACTTGGCGCCGGCGTCGTTGACGGCGACCACGCGCAGCACGTTCTCGGCGTCTGGTTTGAGGCCGCCGACGGTGTAGCTGAAGGGCGTCGCCGCCGTGCCGTCGCCGACGGGCGTCTCGGCGAGCGAGGTCCAGCTGCCGCCGTCTTCCTGCAGTTCGATGCGCACGACCGTCGCGATGCCGTTCGGCTGCACCGTCGCCGTTACGGATGCGGTCGTCGAGCTCGTTGCGGTGCCGGCGGCTGCGGAGAGCCGCGGCGGCACCGTCACGCGCACCAGGTAGGGCGCGGTGTCGAGCGTCATCCAGAGGGGTCCGTCGTCGCCGGCGACGAGGCTGCGTCCCTGGACCGAAGCCCCCAGGCCGGCCGCGTGGAAGGAGGAGGTGCCGTCGGCGTCGAGCCGCACGAGTCCGCCGGTCGCTGCACCCCAGGTGGCGCCGTCGGCGCCCTCGGCGATGGCGGTGGCCTGGCCGGGCGTGGAGAAGAGCGTGTTGCCCGCGCTTTCCATCGCGCCGAAGTAGAGGCCGGTCGCGAACCAGGTCGTGCCGTTGGCTGCGCCGAGGGTGGCCGGTGTGCCGCCGACGCTGCGGAACGTGATCGCGCCTGCGGTCGTGACGCGCCCGATGCGGCCGGTCATGCCCTCGATGAACCAGAGCGCGCCGTCGGCGCCGGCGGTGATGTTGTAGGGCTGCGAGGTGTAGCTGAGCCCGGTGGAGAACTTCGTCGCGACGCCGGTCGCCGGGTTGTAGCGGACGATCGCATCGGGCGTGTTGAACGCCGTGGAGTCGGTCGTGAGCCAGATGAGGCCGTCCGGGCCGGTGGTGATCGACGTCGGCTTGTCGAAGTTCAGCGTGAGCTTGGTGACCTCGCCCGCGCTCGTGACGCTGCCCCAGTAGCTCGAAGACGCGCCCATCAGGAAGTAGGCCTTCGTGCTGCCGTAGGCCGCGATGCCGCTGGGCGACATGTTGGCCGGCAGATTGGCGGTGACACCGCCCTTGTATTCGGCCGTGGTGCCGGTCGGGTCGACCTTGGCGATGCGGCCCGGATCGTCGGGCTGCGTGACCCAGATCGTGCCGTCGGGCGCCTTGGCGATCGCGTCGCCGCTCGACGAGATCCCGGAGACGGACGTGGCGGTGGGCGCCGCCAGGGCCGTCGGAGTGCAGGCGCCCAGCAGGACGCACGACAGGATTGCGCGGGGGACGAGTCGCATTACTCCGTTAATCGGGCGAAGGGGCCCGGTTCCGCAGTATGGATCTGGTTGAGGCGCGCTGGGATCGGTCAATCGTCCGCTGTGTGGCAGGCTGGGGACGTGTCTTCGGCGGGTCGAAACTACGCGGGGCGCTCGTCGCAGGACCGCCAGGACGAGCGCCGTGGCCGGTTCCTGGCCGCAGGGCTGGCGCTGATCGGCCGCGAGGGGCTCGCGGCGGTGACGGTGCGCGGGGTCTGCACCGAGGCTGGCCTGGCGCCGCGGTACTTCTACGCCGAATTCGGCAGCACCGACGAGCTCGCGCGGCAGCTGTTTGACCGGGAGTTCGATGCCAGCGTGGCGCGCGTGGCGGCGGCCGTCGCGGCGGCGGGGACGGGCAACCTGGAGCGCGTCTCGGCGGCGGTCGGCGCCGTGCTCGACTTCGTGACGGAGGTCCCCGACCGGGCGGCCGTGCTGCTGACTGAGGCGTCGGGGTCTGGCGTGCTTGCGCAGCGCCGCGGCGAGCGGATGGTCGACCTCGTCGCGATCGTCGCGGCGTTCGGCCGCACCACCTACGCGACGGGCGAGGGCCCGCCGACGCCTGCTGCTCAGCTCGAGTCTGAGCGGGCGCTGCGGTCGGCGGCGTCGTTCGTCGCGGGCGGGCTTTCGCACACCGTCGACGCGTGGCTGCGCGGCCGGCTCGATCGCTCGCGCGCGACGCTCCAAGCCGAGCTCGCGGCGCAGATCGTCGCGGTCGGCGACACCGCGTTCGCACGTTTGATGGCGACTCGTGGCGCCGATTCGCCAGTGGAATAAGGCCATTTTGCAAATCTGCACACGAGGTGTTGCAGATGCTCTACCGTTTGCCGCATGTCGAGCGCTGCTGCACGTCGCCGTCCTGCTGTGGTCGCTGCGGGCGACGAGGGCTACTTCCCGGAGGGCCGCTCAGCGCTGCGGCAGGTCCACGGCGAGCGCGCCGTCGGGCTGATGTTCGGGCAGCGGGCGCTGACCGTCGGCGCGATCAAGCCCCTCAACTTCCTGGGCACCGCCGACAACAGCGGCCACAAGGGCGACCCGTTCAAGCGGCTCACGCGCACCGCGATCGCCTTCGAGACGATCTTCTTCGGCACGAAGGCGGAGGCCGATCGCGTGCTGGCCTACACGCGCCGCATGCATGAGCGGGTCCACGGCGAGACGCAGGAAGACGCGGGCGTGCACCCCGCCGGCACGCCGTACAACGCCTTCGACTCCGCCCTGATGCTCTGGACGATCGCGGCGATGATCGACTCCGCCGAGACGATGCACGACCTGCTCGTGCGGCCGCTGCGCGCCGAGGAGCGCGAGGCGCTGTGGCAGGACTACAAGCGGTTCGCGGCGCTGTTCGGTGCCCCGGTGGACGACTTCCCGCAGAGCTACCTGGACTTTCGCGCGTACTACGAGGCCGAGCTCGTCGCCGAGGAGAACCACCTCACCCCGCTCGCGCACTACACCGGCTGGTTCGCGTCGTTCGACATTCCGAGTCCCGCGCTGCGCGGCCCTGTCAAGGACGCCCACAACCTCGTCGTGCGCGGGAGCCTGCCCGAGCCGGTCCGCGAGCTCTACGGCCTGGAGTGGACGGCGCGCAACCAGCAGGTTTTCGCGGCGATCACCGCCTCGCGGCGGCTGACGCGGCCCTTCGTGCCGCCGCGCATCGCGCGCGGCGCCAACACCGCCACCTTCGAAGGCATCGCTCGCGAAGAGGCGCGCCGCCTCAAGGCCGGTCGGCCCACGCCGCACCTGCGGCCCGACGGGACGCCCGGGACGGCGTACCCGCTGGCGCCGTCGGATGGGTCGGATTCAGGCGCTCATAGCGCGTGAATCCGACCCGTCCCTGAGTTGTGCTGGCGGATGGGTCGGATCGACGCGGCCATAGGCCACGGATCTGACCCATCCAGGGATCGGCGTCGAGCGGGCCGGGCCGATCAGGCGGCGTCGAGCGGGCCGTCGGCCAAGCCGCGCAGGCCCGGCACGACGCGGTTGCCGGCGATCGGCACGAGGTCGACCTCGCGCTCGATCCCGGGCTCGAAGCGGGTGGCGGTGCCAGCGGGGATGTCGAGGCGGTGGCCCCAGGCGGCGTCGCGGTCGAACTCCAGGCCGGCGTTGGCCTCGGCGAAGTGGAAGTGCGACCCGACCTGGATCGGCCGGTCGGCGGCGTTGACGATCAGCAGCGTCAGCACCTCGGCGCCGGCGTTCAGGGTCAGCGGGCCGTCGCTCACGATCACCTGGCCGGGGTAGGACCCGGCGCTCGAGGCCCCGCCGCCGCTCATCGCGTCGCCTCGCTCGTGTTGCTCACGCCGCTCACTGGATCGGCTCGTGGACGGTGACGAGCTTGGTGCCGTCGGGGAACGTCGCCTCGATCTGCACGTCGTGAATCATCTCGGGGATGCCTTCCATCACGTCGTCGCGGGTGAGGACGGAGCGCCCGGCCGACATCAGGTCGGCGACGGTGCGCCCGTCGCGGGCGCCCTCCATCACAAACGACGTGATCAGCGCCACTGCCTCGGGGTGGTTGAGCTTCACCCCGCGCTCCTTGCGGTCACGCGCGACCATCGCCGCCACGTGGATCAGCAGGCGCTCCTGCTCGCGTCCGGTCAGCTTCATGCGCGCAGCCTATTCGGCGCCAGCGCCGCAGCGGTTGTCCGCACGGCCAAACCCGGTGAGCGTCGGATTACCGACCCCATAGGGTTGGTAATCCGA
>JAEZDB010000163.1 GCA_023429855.1 Actinomycetes bacterium | reverse complement strand
TCGGATTACCGACCCAATAGGGCTGGTAATCCGACGCTCACGGCAGGCAAAGCGCGTTCAGCAGCTCGCGGGCAGCTGCTGCGTAAAGGGCAGCGTGAGCTGGAACGTGCACTCGGGCAGCGTGCCGTTGCCGCTGGCGTCGGCGTCGGCCGCGCCGCCCGAGATGCGGATCGAGCCGCGACCGGTGCCCGTGAGCGTGCTGCCGTTGCGCTTGAGGACGACCTTGGACGTCGGCCGCGCAGCGAGCTTGAAGCCGAGGCCCCAGGCGTTGCCGTGGTCGGCCATCGTGCCGTAGGTCCAGGTCTTGGCCTGATCGGTCGAGGTGATCGGCACGCCGCCGAAGAGGCCGCGCTTCACGGCGGCGGTGAGGTCGTTGCGCCACCACAGCCAGGCGTGCGAGCCGCCCTGGCGGTTGTTCGTGTAGACCGAGGCGCCGACGTACCTGACGGCCGACAGGAAGCGCCGAGCCTGGCCCTGGGCGCCGATCTCGAGCGACGCCTCGCCGCGCTGGCGGATGTCGCCGATGAAGGCGGTGGCCAGTGCCGGCGTGCCGTAGGTGACGGTGAGCCGCGAACCGGCGAACTCCTTCGCGTTCTTGAGCGGGTTCATCGCCTCGGCGTAGGCGCCGGTCGACGGACCGAACACCGACGCGTAGCCGGGATGGCCGATCTGCGCGATGTTGAGGATCTGGCTGAAGTTGAAGTCCTGGTTGTCGAGCAGCCCTGAGAACGAGAGGCCGTGACCGAAGTAGCTCGGCAGGGCCGAAACCGCGTTCAGGCCGGCGTAGCCGCCCATCGACAGGCCGCCGATCGCGTGGTTGGCGCGACCGGGCGCGATCCGCAGCTCGCGCTCCATGAACGGCACGACCTCGTCGAGCAGGTAATCGCCCCACTTCTGGCCCGGATTGCCGGCGGGGTTTGCCCAGTTGATGAACCAGGCCCGTGCGCCCTCGGGCATCACGACGATGCCGGGAAAGTCCGGGTTCATCTCGGCGAACTGCCCCTTCTTGTGCTCGATCCAGGCGCTGGAGCTGTCTTCCCAGCCGTGCAGGAGGTAGACGACCGGCCAGCGGCGATTTGGCTGGTCGTCGTAGCCGGGCGGAAGGCGGACCCAGGCGCTCAGCTTCTTCGTCGTGCCGTTGAACTGCACGCGGCTGACGTCGACGTTGCCCTTGAGGCTCGGCAGGTCGTACTCGACGTTGCGGGCGGGCGACTCGGCGAGCGCGGCACCCGGGATGCCGAGCGACGCGACGGCAGCCGCGACACCGACCAAGGCGCGCCGCCGCATGCGGACAGGAAAACGGAGCAACGGGGACATCTCCGCATAGTGGCAGAGCGGGCTGCCGTTCTCAGAACGACATTCCGCAATCCTCCGTTAAGCCGCGGCGTTTGCCCCGGCCAGTTCGACGAGCTGCGCGACCGTGGTCTTGAGCTCGGCGACGAGCTCAGCCGTGCGGCCGTCGGCGGCGCCAAGCTCGGCGAGGCGGGCGTCGAACGCCGCCCCGTACTGGCCGTAGATCCACAGCTGATCCTCTTTCGGCGCGTTGAACCGCTCCCAGAGGACCTCGCCGTCGCGGCGCAGATCAGCCACGAGCGAGCGGGCGTTGTGGAGCTTATCGGCGGCGGAGACGCGCAGCGCTCGCTCGTCGATCGTCGACAGGTGCCGCAGATACGCCTCCTTGCGGGGGCGCCACGGCGGCTTGGGGTCCTCGTCGGTGTCGGTCACGTCGCGCACGATGCGGGCGACCTCTGGGCCGAACCGCTCGGTGAGCGTCACCTCCATCGCCGTGCCGCCGGCGTCCTCGATCGCGTCGTGCAGCAGGGCCGCGACACCGTCGGTCTCGTTGCCGCCGTGCTCGAGCACGAGCGCCGCGACCGACATCAGGTGGGCCACGTAGGGCGTCTGGACGAGGTCCTTGCGGACCTGCGCGCCGTGGTGGTCGATCATGAACTGCAGGGCAGCCGCAAACGCCGGACCGGTGCCGCCGTCGCCGGGGATCGTCGGCCTCGGCCCGGCAGGAGCAGCAGCGGCGCTCGGCGCTTCCTCGCGCCCGGTGGCGTCGCGCGCGGGCTCCTCACGTTCAGCCGGGGCGGGTTCGTCGCCGAAGGCGTCCGGTGAGGCCGGGATCCACGGCGGGCCGCCGGGGAAGACCGACGCAGGCGGCTCGGGCGCCTCGCCCTCTTCGATGTCGAGCATCGAGACCTCGGCCTTGCGGTCGTACGGCTCCATCGAGAGCAGGCGCACCGTGACGCGATCGCCGGGACGCACGTAGTCGTCGACGAAGTTCACGAAGCCGTCGATGATCTTGCTCTTGTGCAGCAGGCCCTCGACGCCGGGCATCAGCTCGACGAACGCTCCGAAGTGCTTGATCTCGCTGACGATGCCCTCGATCAGGTCACCGACCTCATAGACCTCGGTCAGGCGCTCCCACGGGTCGGGGGCGTAGTCGCGCAGCGACACCGACACGCGCGCTGCCTGCGCGTGCCAGGGACCGACCTTGACGGTCACCTCCTGCCCGGGGGTGAGGATCTCGCCAGCGTGGAAGACCTCGCCGTGCTGGATCAGGTGCCCGCTCGAGGCAAAGGCCGGGTGGCCGCTCGTGAGCTGGATCTCGGCGCCGGCTTTGCGCACGGCCGTCACGGTGCCGTAGGCCTTGGTGCCGAACGCCGGCGGCGGGTTGTCGAGCATCTCCGCGTAGGCGACGATCTGCTCGGAGGCCTTGATGGCGTCGCCCTCGGTGAAGACGGTCCACTGCGGGTGGTCGCTGGGGTAGGGCGTGGTGCCCTCCTTCATCGGCTGCCAGGCGCGGATCGCGCCGCCGTAGACGTCGATCTTGGGCGGCAGCGCCTCGGTGAGGGCCCAGGCGTGCGCTGAATCGGTGATCACCCAGACCTGCGCGCGGTCGCCGAGGCGGCCGGCCAGCGCGTCGGCGTCGAGCAGCGGCCGCTCGGCGGCGTTCTGCGTGGTGACGCAGACCAGCAGCGCGGTGCGCGCCGGGTCGACGACGAGCGCCGCGAGCTCCTCAGCCTCCGCCTCGCTCGTGATCCAGCGGGCGGTGGGGGCGATCTCTTCGGGCATCCGAGTAACGGTAGTGATCCGCCGCTTGGGCCGTCTCCCGCGCGCGACCGCGCTCCAAGTCTCCACGCCGCGGGAGTTCAGTCGCGCGTGCGCGTGCGCCGCGTGCGTCGACGCCCCGCGGCGGCGGAGCTACCCTCAGTCCATGTGCCGCAACATCCGGGTGCTCAACAACTTCGAGCCGCCGGCCACCGGCGATGAGATCGAGGCCGCCGCGCTGCAGTACGTGCGCAAGGTCAGCGGGTTCACGAAGCCGTCGCAGGCCAACCAGGCGGCGTTCGACGAAGCCGTCGCCGAGATCGCTCAGGTGACGGCGACGCTGCTGGACCGTCTCGTGACGACGGCCCCGCCCAAAGACCGCGTCGAGGAGGCGGCCAAGGCACGTGCCCGGGCGGCCAAGCGCTACGGGACCGCGCTCGACTCCGCCCGGCAGTCCGCCGCCTGAGCAGCCGGTCGCCCACGGGCGACCACCCGAAAAGCGGGGTGCAGGTCGTCTGGCCTTGCGTCCGAACTTCGACCATCTGTCCAGCGTCAGGGCGGTTCTCGGCGCGAAAACGCAAGTTTTCGCCCACGGTCGGCACATGATCTAGTCGCCGAAATACCTGCAAAACAGCGATTTTGGGCGTAGGTTGGCCCGTCGGAGGCGGTTCGGCTCTGCGTCCAGGGTTCCTCCGTGGCATGACGGTGTACGGTGGCGCCACCGGTGCGGGGCCCCCGCCCCCACCGCGTCTCCGACCGGTCCGTAGAGGCCAGAGGTACCAACTCAGATGACGCGATCACGGATCACCGCAGCGCTAGTAGCGCTGTCTGCGACGGCAGTGCTGGCTGCCGGCTGCGGCGACGACGAGAAGGAATCGGGCGGCGGCTCGGGCACCCCGACGGCCGAGGTGAAATCCGGCGGCACGTTCACGGGCTACTACACGTCCTTCCCCGACTACATGGATCCGGCGCTCTCCTACACCCAGGAGGGCTGGACCTCGCTGTGGACGGCCTACACGCCGCTCCTCACCTACAAGCACGCCGAGGGCGCCGACGGCGCGGAGCTGGTCCCGGGCCTCGCCGAGGCGATGCCGGAGATCAGCGAAGACGGCCTCACCTACAAGCTCAAGCTGCGCCAGGGCCTGAAGTACTCCGACGGCTCGCCCGTCAAGGCGAACGACTTCGAGCACACGATCAAGCGCGTGCTCAACCTCGAGTCCGGCGGCTCGTCGTTCTACGCCGGGATCGAAGGCGCCGACAAGTACGTCGAAGACGGCAAGGCCAGCGCCGACATCTCGGGTATCACCGCCGACGACGCTACGGGCGACATCACGATCAAGCTGGCGGAGAAGAACGGCTCGTTCAGCTTCTCGCTGGCGATGGACTTTGCGGGCCTCGTGAAGGGCGATACGCCGTTCGAGAACCTCACGAAGACCCCGCCGCCGGGCGTCGGCCCGTTCGTGGTCGAAGACGTCGAGCCGGGGCGCGGCTTCTCCCTCGTGAAGAACAAGAACTTCACGCCCCTGGAAAACACGCCCGAGGCCAAGGCCGATCGCATCGACATCACGGTCCAGAAGAACCTGCGCAGCCAGACGCAGGACGTGATCGCGAACAAGGTCGACTACCTGCAGGATCCGCCCGCAGCCGACCAGATCCGGACGGTCAAGGACACGATCCCGGACCGCTACAAGGAGTACGTCACCAACTCGACGTACTACTACTTCCTCAACGTCCAGGAGAAGCCCTTCGACAACGAGAAGGCCCGCCAGGCGGTGAACACCGCGATCGACAAGCGCGCGCTCGCTCGCATCTTCGGCGGCCTGCTGGAGCCGTCGTGCAACTTCCTCCCGCCGGGCATGGCCGGCTTCGAGAAGATCGAGCCGTGCCCGTACGGCGATCCGAACGCCGCGCCTGACCTCGCCAAGGCCAAGCAGCTGGTCCAAGAGTCCGGCACGGCTGGCGAAGAGATCACCGTGTTCGGCAACGACGAGGAGCCCTCCAAGCCCGTCGCCGAGTACCTCGCCGACGTGCTTACGCAGATCGGCTACAAGGCCAAGCCGCGCATCATCGAAGGCTCGGTCTACTTCCAGACGATCGGGAACCAGAAGACGAAGGCGCAGGCCGGCTTCGCGAACTGGTTCCAGGACTACCCGGCGCCGTCGAACTTCCTGTTCCTCGTCGACGGGGCCTCGATCCAGCCGACGAACAACCAGAACTTCGGCAACGTCGACGATCCCGAGATCAACGAGCTGATCAAGAAGGCCAACGAGAACACCGACATCGAAGCGGCGGCAGCCGACTACGCGGCGGTCGATCGCAAGCTCGTCGAGAAGGCGCTCGTCGCGCCGTACGGCAACCGCAAGCTCACGAAGATCACCTCAGAGCGCGTCTCGTTCGACGGGCTGCTGTTCCACCCGGTCTACTCGGCCGACCTGACCACGCTGGGGCTCAAGTAGCCACCCAGCATGGCCGGAGCTGAAGGTACGGCCGGTGCTGCCCCCGCGGGGGCAGCAC
>JAEZDB010000160.1 GCA_023429855.1 Actinomycetes bacterium | reverse complement strand
CGTGGGCGCGACGCCGTGCGGCGCACGCTGGCCGGGATTGCGGTGAGGTGCGGCGTCGTCACCGGCGGCACCCTACCGACCGCGCCGCAGCCCTCGCGCAGCTCGCCACCGCAGGCCACGCCGGTAGCTTGCGCGGCATGCTCATCAATCGCGCGCCGATCAGCAACCACGCTCCGCAGGACTGGTTCACCGGCGACGTCTGGTACGAGGAGCTGATCGTCGCTCCGGCGCCTGGGCGCCTGCGGATGCTGAGCGTGCACTTTGCGCCGGGTGCCCGTTCGTGGTGGCACACGCACCCCGTCGAGCAGGTCATCCACGTGACCGAGGGCACCTGCCTCGTGCAGCGCGAGGGCGACCCGATCCAGGTCGTGCAGACCGGCGAGAGCGTGTGGTTCGCGCCCGGCGTGGCGCACTGGCATGGCGCCGCGGCCGGCACGTTCATGACGCACCTCGCTGCGCAAGAGGCCAGCGAGGACGGCACGACCGTCGAATGGCTGCGCCCGGTCACCGACGCCGAGTACGCGCGCTGAGGCTTGGCGCTCGCCGGCGCGCCGGCGAAACGAGCCGCGAAAAACCGCGTCCTCTCCGCCGGCGCGCCCACCCGCAGCAACAATCAAGGAGTCCTGGAGGGTCTAATCCCGGTCAGAACTCCCCGATTCGGGGCCGCGGCAACAATCAAGGAGTCCTGGAGGGTCCAATCCCGGTCAGAACTCCCCGATTGCGCTGCCCGAGCGCCAGCGCCTAAGGGTGAAGCGCGCCGCTTAGAGCGCGAGGCGCAGCCGAAGCTTCGGCCGCTCCGTCAACGGATCGGGCCCGGCGGAACCGTCGGGCTCGAATCCGAAGCGCGCGTAGAACTTGCGCGCGGGCTCGTTGGCCTCCAGCACCCACAGGGTGACGGCGGCCCAGCAGTCGCCGCGGAGCTCCTCGATCGCTTGCTCGAGGAGCGCCGTGCCGACGCCGTTGCCCCAGCGGCTCGGGGCCACGTAGAGCGCAGCGATCTCGGCGGTTCGCTCATCGGGGCCGGCCTCGCGGCTCGGTGTCGCCAGGGAGCAGAAGCCCACCGCGATCGACCGCTGCTCGGCGACGAGCGTGTAGGCGGCGTCGGTGTCGGGCTCGAGCAGAGCCTGCCATCGCTCGGTGCGCGCTTCCAGGTCGGGCGCCGCCGCAGCCACGTCGGGCAGCGTGTCGCGGTAGGTCGCGTCGAACGAGCGCACGTGCACCGCGGCGATGCCCTCGGCGTCCTCGATGTCGGCGCGAAACACCTGAATGTCGTTGCCGCTCATGCTCACCACCCTACGGACCTGCGCGCCCAAAGCGCACCGCCGCGGCCACGCGGGGCAGTAAGTTCCGGCCATGAGCTTCCTGCCCGGCCGCTGGTCCCCCGCCGACATCCCCGACCAGTCCGGACGACTCGTCGTGATCACCGGCGGCAACAGCGGCATCGGCCTGGAGGCCGCCAAGGTGTTCGCGGAGGAGGGCGCCGACGTGCTCATCGCCACGCGCAGCGCCGAGAAGGGCGAGGCCGCCGTCGAGCAGATCAAGGCCGGTGCAGCGCCGGGCGCAACGGTCTGGCGGGAGCAGCTCGACCTCGCGAGTTTCGCGTCAATCCGCGAGTTCGCCGCGGGGCGCAAGGCCGACGGTCGCCCGATCGACACGCTGATCGCCAACGCCGGCATCATGCTCGTCCCCGCGCGCATGCTCACCGAGGACGGGTTCGAGCTGCAGTTCCAGACCAACTTCCTCGGTCACTACCTGCTGACCGCCGAGCTGCTCGACCTGCTGCGCGCAGGCACCAACCCGCGCTACGTCTCGATCGGCTCGATCGCGATCCACACGAGCTGGCTCAACCTGGGCGACCTCAACTCCGCGGGCAGCTTCAACTCGTGGCTCGTGTACTGCCAGAGCAAGCTCGCCTCGCTGATGCTCTCGATGGAGCTCAACCGCCGCAGCCGCGAAGGCCGTTGGGGCATCGTCTCCACCGGCGCGCACCCGGGGTTCGCCCGGACCAACCTGCAGGTCACCGGACCGAAGATGGGCGGCGCCAACGTGAGCTTCTCCGAGCTGTCGGGCAAGATCCCGCTCGTCTCGCATTCCGCCTACGCCGGCGGCCTCCCGACGCTGATGGCGGCCACTGACCCGTCGGCCAAGGGCGGGGAGTACTACGGGCCGTTCTTCGAGGTCAGCGGCCCGCCCGCGCGCCGCCCGGTACCGCTGCGCGCCCGCCAGCAGTCCAAGATCGACGGGCTGTGGGACGCCGCAGCCAAGATGACCGGCGTCGAATGGCCGTCTGGGCCGCTGCCTGCAGCGGCGAAGGCGTAACGCCGCACTCCGCTTCCACCTGCGGCCAGGGCCAGACGCAGATCAGGCCAGGAGCCCGCGGGCCACGGGGCTCCTGGCCTGACCAGGGTGGATGATCTCCGCGACGCCGGTTGGGACGGCGACGCGCAGACGGGTTAAGCCTTGTCGGCGAGGAGCTGCTTGCCGCCCGTCACGCAGTTGCTGAAGGGCGTGCCCTTCGTGCCGGCGACGTGCTTCTTGGAGAGGCCCTTGCAGGCCTTCTTCGGGCTCTTCGTCTTGCCCTTGTCGAGCGCCTTCATAGCCTTGACGCACTGGCTGAAGGGCGTGCCTTTCGTGCCGGCGACGTGCTTCTTGCTCTGCCCCTGGCAGTAGAAGCCGTAGGCGTTGCCCTTGCCCTTCTTCCCCTTGCCGGGCGTCGTGGCGGGGGTGGTCGGCGTGGTCTCGGGCGTGGTCGGCGTGGTCGGCGTGGTCGCTGTCGTGGGCGTGGGCGTGGTCGCATCCTTGCCGTGGCCATGCCCGTTGCCGGGTCCAGCCATCGCGAACGCCGGCATGCTCAGCAGGGCGACGGAGGCGGCGATGGTGGCGATGCGGTCGGTCTTCATGTGGGTCTCCTCAGGCGACGAGGTCGCCGGGCCGGAAGGTCCCCGGCGGCGCTCGCCCGTGTGTGGGTCTGAGGTGACAACGCCGCGGCCGCCGAAAGGTCAGGCGCGACTTCGCAAGCCGTCCAGATCGCGTGGACGGGGCCGCGACGGGTCAGCCGGATCTGCCCGGGGGCTGGGCTTTGCCGGGCTGACCCGTCGCAGGTTGGTTGCCCGAGGACCCTTGGGACTCCGGGCGCTCAGCAGGCGCCGGCGCCGGTACCGGGGTCGGGGCAGGATCGGGTGCCGCGGGCGATTTCGGCGTGGGCGTGTTGGCTTTCGGCGCCTTCGACGAGTTCCCGCCGCTCTGGCCGCCGCCTCTGCCGTTGGCCGACGAGCCGCTGGTGGAGGTCTTCGTCTTCGCCGTGGTCTTCGTCTTGGCTTTTGCTTTGGCCTTCGCCTTCGCCGTCGCGCGCTTTTCCTGAGCAGCCGCGCGCCGCTTTGCGGCTGCGGCCTTGTTGACGGCGGCACGCGCCTTGCCGGCTTCGCCTTGGGCGCTGTCGCGTGCTCCAGGTGCGGCCGAGGAGCCCGGATCGCCGTTGGGATCGTTCGCGGATTTGCCGTCGGTGGAGCGCTCCTTCTCGCGCTCGTCGTCGCTGGCGCCGGCGGTGGCGCTGCTCCCTCCCGCGCCGTTCGCGCCGCTGCCCCCTGGCGAGGCCGCGCTGCCTGCTGCGTTCGGAGTCGCCGCACCGGCTGGTTTGCCGATTGGCGCCGCGGACGGCGCCTGCGTGGCCTGCTGCTGCTTGACGACCGCCACCCCGGTGCCGCCGACGGCAGCCACCGACGCCACCGCAATCACGGTGGCCTTCGTGGCGAGCGTGCCGCCGAGCGACCCAATCGACCAGGCGCCAGCCGCCGATCCACCTGCGTGCCCGACGGCGATCCCCGACGACGCCAGTCCAGACGTGCCGCCAGGCAGGAGGGTGGCGAGCACCGACGCAGCCGCAGCCGCGGGCAAGACGGGCACCAGCGCGCGGAGCTGTTCGGGCCGCTCGTGGATCGCAGCGTCAAATGCGCGGCAGTCGCGGCAGCTGCGCAGGTGCGACTGGATCCGGCGGCTGCGGCGCACGCGGCCGTCGCCGTCGGAGAGCTGCTGCTGGATCTCATCGCAGGCCATCGCGCGCCCCTCCGAGCAGTCCAGCAGCGCGCGGCGCGCTTCGAAGATCGTCTGTTTGACGGCGCGGCCCGAGGTCTCGAGCACCGCACCGATCTCTTCGTGGCCGAGGCCGCTCAATTCGCGCAGGACGAGCGCCTGCCGCTGTCGCTCGGGCAGCGTCGCCAGGTCGACCCAAAGCTGTTCGAGGGTCTGTTTGTCGTCGAGCTGATCGGCAACCGGCGCAGCGACCGAAACCACCGTGTCTGGGAGCGCTTCGGCGGGCTTCTCGCGGCGAAGCCGGCTGACCGCCTCGTTGTGCGCGATCCGAAAGAGCCAGGGCCGCAGCTCGAAGTCGCGCGGCTCGGCGCGCAGCGCCGAGAGCGCCTTCTCCATGGTCGACTGCAGCACGTCCTCGGCCGCATGCTCGTCGCGCACGATCGAGCGCGCGTAGCGGTAGAGCTCCGGCGCGCAGTCGCGGTACACCGACTCGAACTGCGCAGCGTCGGAGGCCACGTCGCTGGATCGCGCGGGGCGACGCCTGAGCCCAGGCACACCGAGCCGCGGAGCAGCTGCGGGACGCGTCATCAGCGGAGTCCATGCACGGTCAACGCCCGTGCGAGCCAAAGGTCATGGGCAAGTTGCGCCACGTGAGAAGTTTACGGCCGCAGCGGGAGGAGGCGGACGCTCAGGCGGCCCCCGCCGCAGCAGGCTCAGCAACGGCCCCGGAACGCAGAGGGCCGACGTCGAGCGGCGGCATCGACGTCGGCCAGTGGAGGGAGCAGGATTCGAACCTGCGTAGGCAGAGCCAACGGGATTACAGCCCGTCTCCTTTAACCACTCGGACATCCCTCCAAGTAGGTCGCGGAGTCTAGCGAGACTCGCGCGCGGGCGGCGCGCGGTGGCCGGATGACGACCTGCGCGTGCAGTTCCGTCAGGTTCATCCGATCTCCAACACATGGAGCCCGGATCCGCGGACGCCCCGACCGAGCACGACGTCGTCTATCGCACGTGGACCTCGTCGCGCGCGTTCCGCGGGTTCGCACGACTGTTCGTATTCGCCCTTGGATGCGGCATACCGGCGTACATGATCATCGGTCTGGTCACCCCCATGCCCGACGACGGCCTCGCCGTCCTGGTGATGGCCCCAATAGTGGCTGCGACCGCAGGAGCCGCCTATGTTCAGCTGCTCCACCCGCGCATCGACGCCACGCCAAGCGGTTCGTCGTCGTCGGGTTGCTGTCCGCCGAACACGTTCCCTATGACGACGTCGAGCGGCTGAGTAGCGGCATCAACGGAATCTCGCTCCAGCTTCGAACGGGCCAGCACGTCGTGACTGGGTTGGTCCCGGAGTTCCGCTGGCTGCGAGTCCCCGGTCGCACGCCCCGCGCGCAACGGGTCATGCGTGAGATGGCCGAGCACGCTGCGCGAGCGACCGAGGGGCGGAACGCCGCGAGCTTCCTGCCGAGGCCAGGCACGAAGCCCGAGGGTGTCGAACGCTGGCGCTGCGGCCTGTTGGCCTGCGCATTCGCCTTCGTCGCAGTCCTCATGCTGCTCTCAGCACAGCGATAGCCGCCGGATCATCTCGAGCGCGGTCGCACGTTAGCCGGCGCATGCTGCGCAGCGTCAGTTCACGCGTCGCGCTTCGCGAGCCGACGCTCCTCGGCGCGCCCGCTGAGCACGTCGCGCACGCCGACCACCAGGAACGGCAACATCACGAGCACCGCGACCATCCCAAGGGTCTGTCCGAGCAACGTCCACACGAAGAGCACGATCACGCAGGGCCCGACCACGGCCCAGATCAGGTCGCCGGTGCGGCGCTCCTCCGCGGTGAGCGCGTCGCCTTCGCGGAACCCCAGGTACTCGAGCACGCGAGCGAGCGCCGATGATCGCTGGTCGCTGGTCACGCCGCCAACGGTACCGCGAACGACGAAGGCCGCTGCCAAGACGGGACAGGCCTTGGCAGCGGCCATCGGT
>JAEZDB010000072.1 GCA_023429855.1 Actinomycetes bacterium | reverse complement strand
CTTAGAAACTGACGGTGCGCGCGGCCTCGAAACCGTCGCTGGCGAGCAGCTGGCTCACGGCCTCGGCCGGGACGGCGCGGTCCGACGAGACGACCATCACGGCGGTGCCGTCGCTCGGAGCATCATGCGGGCGGTAGCCGACGGCGGCGGAGTTGATGTTGACGCCGGCGTCGCCGAAGACGGTGCCGATGCGCCCGAGCATGCCCGGCTGGTCGCGGTAGCGCAGCACGGTCACGTGCTCGTCGAGCTGGACGTTGAAGCGCCAGCCCCACGCCTCGATCAGGTGCGGACGCTGACGCTCGCCGACGAGCGTGCCGGCGACGCGGGTCGACGCGCCGCCCGACTTGACGCTGACGCGCACGATGTCGGCGAAGTCGCGGGCCTTGCTGTTGGTCGAGGTCGACAGGTTGATCCCGCGCTCATCGGCGACCGACTGCGCGGAGACCTGGTTGACCTGCTCCTCGGTGTTGCCCGAGAGCGCGCCGACGAGCACGCCCAGCGAGAGCGGACGCGTGTCGCGCTCGGCGATCCGGCCGAGGAACTCGCTCTGGAGCTCGTCGACGCCGCTGCCTTCGTTGAGGGCGACGGCCAGGCGGCCTAGGCGCTCGGAGAGCGGCACGAACGGGCCGAGGGTCGCGAGGTCTTCCGCGGGCACCGACGGCACGTTGATGGCCGTCGTGACGGCGCCGCTCGTGAGCGCGAGGACGATCTGCTCGGCGGCCTGCTGGCCGGCGCGGTCGGTCGCTTCGGCGGTCGAGGCACCGAGGTGCGGGGTGACGACGACCTTCGGGTGACCGAAGAGCGGGTGCTCGGTGACGGGCTCGGACGGGAACACATCGAGGCCGGCGCCGCCGACCTTGCCCGAGTCGAGGGCGCGGCCAAGCGCAGCCTCGTCGATCAGGCCGCCGCGGGCGACGTTGAGGACGATCACACCGTCCTTCATCTGCGCGAACGCCTCGTCGTTCAAGAACCCGAGCGTGTCGGGCGTCTTCGGGAGGTGGATCGTGATGAAGTCGGCCGCGGCGAAGATCTCCTCCGGCGTGGCGGCGTGCTGCACGCCCGCTTCCTTGAAGCGGTCGGCACCGACGAACGGGTCGTAGGCCACGACCTTCACGCCGAAGCCCGCGGCGCGCTCGGCGACAAGCTGGCCGATCCGGCCGAAGCCGAGGATGCCGAGGGTCTTGTTCTGCAGCTCGACGCCGGAGAACTTGGAGCGCTCCCACTTGCCCGAGGTGAGCGACGCGTGCGCCTGCGGGATGTTGCGGGCCACGGCGAGCAGCAGCGCGACGGTGTGCTCCGCGGCCGTGACGACGTTGGACTGCGGCGCGTTGACGACCACGATGCCGCGCTTGCTGGCAGTGGGCACGTCGACGTTGTCGACGCCGACGCCGGCGCGGCCGATCACCTTGAGGTCGCCGGCGTGCTCGAGCACGTCGGCGGTGAGCTTCGTCGCCGAGCGGATCAGGATGCCGTCGAACTCCGACAGGCGCTTCTCGAGATCGCCGTCGGCCCAGTCGAATCCGAGTTCGACGTCGAAGCCGGCGTCGCGCAGCGTGTCGATGCCGCTCTCGCCGACGTTTTCCTTGACGAGGACCTTGGGGCTAGACATGTGTGGGACTTCTTCCTGGTGCGAGTGCGCGGCGACGTGGTGTGCGGCCGCGCACGTGGTGCGGGATCGGTGCCCAGGCGCGCGGCGGTACGTGGTTCGCAGCTCCCCGGTGGTCGTTCCCACCTCGTCTGGCGCCAGTCGCCGCGAACGCGCCGAGCATATCGATTCGCAGCGGTTCGACCCGGCGCTGGAGCGTGACGCTCGTCCGGAGCCCGACCACCGCGTGCAGTAGCGTGCCGACGCCCATGCACCCACCGCTCATCGGGATCACCCCCTCCGAACTGCGGACGCCGGATCGGGGCGACCCGATCCCAGACGCGGAGCCCCCGCAGCGCGAGCTGGCGCTTGGCCTCGACTACCCGGTCGCGGTCGCCGCCGGCGGCGGTGTGCCGGTCGTGCTGCCGCCGCAACTCGACCTCGCCTCGGAGGTGATGAGCCACCTCGACGCGCTCGTGATCTCTGGCGGTCCCGACATCCACCCGTCGCTCTACGCGCACCCGCCGCACCCGAACCTCGGGCCGAACGAGCCGGCCACCGACGCGTGGGAGCTCGCGCTGCTCAACGCGGCGCTCGAGCGCGACCTGCCGATCCTCGCGATCTGCCGCGGCATGCAGCTGCTCAACGTCGCCTATGGCGGCACGCTCTGGCAAGACATCAACACGGAGCTCGAACTTGGCGAGGCGCACCGCCAGAAGGCGCGCGGCAGCGAGGTCACGCACGACGTCGAAGTCGAGCCGGGCACGCGCCTGGCCGAGCTGACCGGGGGCGGCACGGTCGCCGTGAACTCCTTCCATCACCAGGCTGTACAGGATCTCGGTGCAGGCCTCGTGATCTCTGCCCGCGACCAAGGGCTCGTCGAGGCGATCGAAGACCCCGCGCGACCGTTCGTGGTCGGCGTGCAGTGGCACGCAGAGTCGCTATACGGCCGCCCCGAGCACCTCGCGCTGTTCCAGAGCCTGGTCGCCCGCGCGGCCGCCACCGCCTGAACCACCCCGCGAGCCAGGCTGCGCTGCCCACGCTTGCTCCCGCTGGCTAGGTCTATGACCGGCTTTTTGGCCGCAGGGCACACCTCACGCCGGGCTGCGGCCGTACGGTGGACGCAGTGAAGTCCCGCACCTACCCGCTGCCCGACGGCCCGTCGCTCGACGAGGCGTTCGGCCCGGACGGCGAAACCCGGCCGCTCTACGGCTCGCTCGCCCCGG